>DASQIQ010000368.1:0-4563 GCA_035631495.1 Micropepsaceae bacterium | reverse complement strand
TTTCTCGGCGCGGCGCTCATGCTCGGCCTTCTGGGAGCGCTCCTTCGTTTCGTCTCGGGGAGCTTCTAGATGCACGGGCTCGCCTTCGATATCGCGCATCTTCTGGCAGGCGGTCTCGTCCTCGTCAGTCTCATGATGCTGTATCAGGACCGGCTTCCTGCGCTTATCAATGTTTTTGCGCTGCATGCAATCCTGTTGGCCGCATCCGTGACGTGGCAAGCCAACATTCAGCATGAACCCTATCTTTACGTGACAGCCGTGATCGCGCTTGGTTTCAAAGGCTTCGTCATTCCCATCGCACTGCGCCGCATGATCGTGCGTTTGGGCATCCACCGCGAAATCGAGACTGTGGTCGGGATCGGCCCGACCATGCTGGCAGGGATCGCCCTGGTCGCGCTTGCCATGGTCGTCATGCTGCGCGTCACCGCGCAGGCGGATCCTCTGGCGCGCGAGGACCTTGCCTTCGCGCTTTCCGTTCTGCTGTTGGGACTCTTGATGATGGTGACGCGGCGCAACGCCGTGGGGCAGGTTTTGGGGTTCATGTCGCTGGAGAATGGCCTCATTCTCGCCGCGACCGGCGCCAAGGGCATGCCGCTGGTGGTGGAAATCAGCGTGGCATTCTCGGTCCTGATCGCCTTCATCGTGATCGGAATCTTCCTCTTCCGCATTCGCGAGCGGTTCGACACCGTGGATATACAAGCGCTCGACCGTTTCCGAGGTGAACGGCGATGACCATGATCAATCCTTTGATCCTGGTGCTGCTCATTCCCGTGGGCGCGGCGGCCCTCCTCGCCCTGATTTCCAACTATCGGGTCTCTTCGCGGATCAACGTGCTTGCGAGTTTCATTACGCTGCTCGCGGCCCTGTCGCTGTTTATCCAGCATCCGGAGCCCGACTCGTATTTCCTGGTCGATGATCTGAACATCGTCTTCATCGTGTTGAACAGTTTCGTCGGCTTCACCACGAGTGTATTCAGCGCAACCTATATCGCGCATGAGTTGGAAATCGGCCGGCTGACTCCCGCGTATTTGAGATTCTACCACGCCATGTACCAGATCATGATGTTCGGAATGAATCTGGCGCTGGTGGCGAACAATATCGGTCTGATGTGGGTCGCGATCGAGCTGGCGACCCTGGCCACAATTCTCATGGTCGGCATCTACCGCACACATGAGGCGCTGGAGGCGGCGTGGAAATATTTCATCCTCGGCAGCGTCGGAATTGCGTTCGCGCTATTCGGCACGATCCTCGTCTATATGGCGGCTGAGCCGGTGATCGGCCAAGGCTTGCAGAGCATGGTCTGGACCGTGCTGATCGAGCGGGTTGCCGCGTTCGATCCCGCACTCCTGAACGTCGCCTTCATCTTTCTGTTGCTGGGCTACGGCACCAAGGTCGGACTTGCGCCCTTGCATGCCTGGTTGCCCGACGCGCATGCGGAAGGCCCAACGCCGATCTCGGCCGTGCTCTCGGGTTTGCTCTTGAATGTCGCCCTCTATGCCGTGCTGCGATTCAAGATGCTGCTGGCGGCCAATCCCGCCGCCATCGCACCCGGACCTCTAATGGTCACGATGGGCCTTGTCTCACTCGTATTCGCGGCTTTCATGCTGTACCGCCGCCGCGACATTAAACGGATGTTCGCGTATTCGTCGATCGAACATATGGGAATCATCGTTTTTGCGTTCGGCATGGGCGGGCCGTTGGCCAATTTTGCCGGATTGCTACAGATGACGATGCATAGCCTCACCAAATCAGCGATCTTCTTTGCGGTCGGCCATATCTCTCAGGTCAAGGGCACGCAGAAAATCTCCGAGATACACGGACTGACCGAGACACATCCGCTGCTCGGCTGGGGTCTTGTGCTCGGTGTGGCGGCGATCGCCGGCATGCCGCCACTCGGCATCTTCATGAGCGAATTTCTGATCGTGAGTTCGACCTTCTCACGCGAGCCACTGCTCGCCATACCGCTGGTGCTCGGTTTGATGGTCGCTTTTGGTGCGCTTATGCTGCGGTTGAATGGTTTTGCCTTTGGCGAGCCGGTCGGCAGCAGGGCGCCGGTCCAAGCCTCTTATGTTCCGATGTTCGCGCATTTGGCCCTGGTTTTCACGGCCGGCATTTATCTGCCGCCTGCTCTCGTCACATGGTTCCAACATGTTGCCAGCATTTTGGGATGAGGGAATAAAGCCGTGCCCCTGAATGAAGCTCTCCGCGATTGTTCCAGGGTGGATCTACATCGACCCTGGCCCCGGATCGTAGTGGACGAGGTGGTTTGGCGCAGCGTTGCGGCCCAACTTCGCGACGGAGACATCACGCTATCGGGCTTATGGGGCGACACAGACGCCGTTCACATGGCGATCCTCGACGAGACATCGGCCGAATTGGTTGTCGTCAGTCTCGAATGTCCACAACGCCATTTTCCGTCGGTAGGGCAGATTCATCCTCCCGCCATCCGGCTCGAGCGCACCATCCAGGATCTCTTTGGATTGACGGCAAATGGTTCACCCGACGCGCGCAACTGGCTCGATCACGGCCGGTGGGGTGTGCGTCATCCGCTGGGGGACCGCACGGAACCTGTGCCGTCGCCGGCCTATGTATTCCTGCCGAGCGATGGCGAGGGCCTGCATCAGATACCGGTCGGGCCGGTGCATGCCGGCATCATCGAACCGGGCCATTTTCGTTTTACGGCGAATGGCGAGACCGTGGTCCGATTGGAGGAGCGCCTCGGCTACGTCCACAAGGGAATCGAATCGCTCATGCAAGACGCGGATCTGATGCACGCCGCCAAACTCGCCGGCCGCACCAGCGGCGACAGCACACTTGCCTATGCCATCGGCTTTGGCCGCGCCGCCGAATCGGCGCTCGACATCGAAGCGCCGGCGCGCGCGCACTGGCTGCGCGGGCTCATGGCGGAACTTGAACGCCTCGCCAACCATTTTGGTGATTTCGGCGCGGTGTGCAACGATGCCTCGTTCTCGCTGATCTATGCGCATTGCGGCGTACTGCGTGAGCGGGTGTTGCGAGCATCGCACGCCTGTTTCGGCCATCGTCTGATGCGCGATTGCGTCGTGCCGGGAGGCACATCCGTCGATCTCGACGATAAGGACATCGCGACCTTGCGCGCGCTGCTCAAGGATGTGCGTCAGCAATTTCCAGAAATCGTCAGCACCTACGACAACACCGCATCGCTTCAGGATCGCACCGTCGCGACTGGGGTATTGGCGCCGGCCCTCGCCCGTCAATTCGGCGCCGGCGGCTATATCGGGCGTGCTTCCGGACGCGACTTCGATGCGCGCCGGGCGTTCGCCTATCCGCCCTATGACCAACTCAACTTCGCGGTACCGATTCTGGAGGAAGGCGACGTCAATGCTCGCGTATGGATCCGGATTCGCGAAGTCGAACAATCGCTCTCGCTGGTGGAACAGATTCTCGCTCGCATTCCCGACGGTCCGATCCGGGCAAATCTTCCTGCAAGAGCGGGCGAAGGCGTGGCTCTCGTCGAAGGATTCCGCGGCGACATTCTTGTTTGGCTACGGCTCGACGATTCGGCACGGGTTTCGCGTTGCCATTTGCGCGACCCGTCATGGTTTCAGTGGCCGCTCCTGGAATCGGTCATTGAGGGCAACATCGTTGCGGACTTTCCGCTCTGCAACAAATCCTTCAACTGCTCCTATTCGGGCCACGATCTCTAAGGGCTGCCCATGCTGAAACTGCTGCTGCAGGGTTTGGTTCGGTCTCCACTGACGGAGCCGCGTCCCGATCTGGACGATGCGGAATTGGCAAAGCTTGCCGCCGGGCTCGATGCAGCGGCACGCCGGCGGCTGGGCCGCAGTCTATCGATTCGCGAGGTTGATGCGGGTTCCTGCAATGGCTGCGAACTCGAAATCCACGCCCTGCAGAACGCGTTCTACGATCTCGAACGATTTGGCCTGCGTTTTGTCGCCTCCCCGCGGCATGCCGATGTGCTGATGGTCACAGGCCCCGTCACCAAGAACATGCGCGAGGCGCTGGAGCGCACCTACAACGCGACGCCGTCGCCCAAATGGGTCGTAGCGGTTGGAGACTGCGCCTTCGATGGCGGGCTTTTCTCCCCAAGCTACGCGGTGGCGGGGGGCGTGGGCGCCATCGTTCCCGTTGATCTGCACATCAGAGGGTGCCCGCCACAGCCCATCGATTTGCTCAGGGGCCTGCTGACTCTGCTGCAGGAAAGCCCGGCGCGCCCGTGACTTGAGCGGAGAGCCGCTGTCAAAACCGTTCGTTTGTCCACTTCTGGATGTAGTCGAAGAGATTCTTGGCGGAATTGGAATATTGGCCCGGCGTCTTCTCGCATTCCTTGCAAGGCGTGTAGCCATGCAGGGCGCCTTCGATCACGATGTAGTCCTTATCCTTGGCCGCCGAGAGGTCGTACATCAACTCCTGGTCGCGGACGAAATGAAAGGCACCCATGGCGGCGATGAGCGTGGGGACTTTGATCGACTGAACCGCACACATCGTGGAATTGTTGGTCGAGCACCAGTCGATGCCGTCCAAGGAATTGGTTGACTTCACCGCATTCGCGCTGAGGAAGGA
>DASQIQ010000367.1:0-7776 GCA_035631495.1 Micropepsaceae bacterium | reverse complement strand
ACAAGGCAGGCGCCACGGGATCCGCGCTCCTCGTGGGCGACGACAGCAATCCGGTGCTCAAGCCGGACACGGCGGCAATCATCCGTAGAAACAGTCAAGTCTCGCTCTCCGGGCTCGTCTTCCCCGACCCGGACAATCAGTGCATGTCGCAGCCGGTGCCATATGTTTTCTGGAATTTCGAGATCGAATTGCTGCAGCAGAAGGACAAGGTCACCATTCTGTACAATCACGATCATGATTTCCGTGAGGTGCGGCTGAATCAGCCGCATCCCGCGAAGATCGTTCCGTCATGGCACGGCGATTCCGTCGGCCATTACGAGGGCGACACGCTGGTCGTCGATACCGTCGGTATCAAGACGGGCGGGTTCAGCAGCATCGACCGCTTCGGGACTCCGTACTCGGAAGCTCTGCATGTGGTCGAGCGTTACCGTTTCATCGACTACGCAGCGGCCAAAGAGGCGATGGCGCGTGGCGAAAAGGAATGGGGCCATGTCGGGGCCTACGACATCGATCCGGCTTACCGCGGCCGGGGGCTGCAGCTCGAATTTAAGGTCGATGATCCAGGTGTGTTCACGATGCCGTGGACCGCGACGGTCACCTATCTGCGTTCGATACACACGGAATGGGAGGAGCGCGTCTGCGCCGAGAATGTCGAGCATTACTATACGCTGACGCGGTATTATTCGGACAGGAGCGCCCATATTCCGACGGCGCTGAAGCCTGATTTCTGAGCCGACACATCCCTCCTGGTGCGGGACTGTCGAGATCAGTCCGAGCGTGCGTCCAAACCGCTCGGCCCTTTTTAAGGCGTCCAGATCATCGGCAAAACGCCCTCGTCAGGGGAGGGCGTTTCGAGTGAAAGCTGTCACGGATCAGATGAAAGTCCTCTCCCAATATTCGTCCACTCCGCTATGCCAGCTGTTGTCTTCCTGATATTTCGGCGCACCTTGGAGCTGTTTCTCCGTCAGGTTCACGACGTAGCCTCCAAGCCTCTCATTGTATTTCAGCCTGGCCCATGGAAGTGGATAATGGTCCTGACCCATCCCCAACAAACCTCCAAAGCTGAGTACCGAATAAGCAACCTGACCGGTGAACTTATCGATCATCAGGTTTTCAATGCGGCCGATTTTCTTGCTGTCCGCGCCATAAACCGCCGTGCCTTCGACCTTGTTACTGGCAATCAGTGAAGCGGTTTCATTTCGCGCTGTATCTCTTAGGACCTTCGAACTCGTTGGCGTAGCTGTCATTCGCTTATCCTCCTTGAAGCTTCAACAGAACGGGCAAGCCCTTCATATAGTTCCGATTCAGCCGGCCTGCCGCACTCAAGCAATTGTTCGCCTGGTCTGTTTTGGCGACTCGCAGCCATGGCGGCAAGCCGCTAACAGCCGTTCCTGCCCGTCACCCGCAAATGAGCGGAACGCGTTCATCATCGGACATGGAGTCTAACGCCAGGCTCGGCTTCGGCCGCGCTCGAAAACGGCGGCGCGGCCTAACTTCCTTATCGGGATGTCGTGATCGTGTTTCGATTACCGGCCAGCGCCGGCGGAGCGCCGGCGATCATCCGTGCCTTCACGCGCCTCCCGTGCGATCCAAGCGAGGCGCCGCACACTCGCGATGAACGGATCCAGCCGCGCCTCCAGGCGGCGGCGATAGGCTTCCATATCCGCAATCGGCCGGCGCGCGACGCCGCTTTTCATCGCCGCTTGCGCGACGGCCGACGAAACGCGAACGATCAGTCTGGGATCGAACGGCACCGGGATGATGTAGTCTCTGCCATAGGCGAAACGCGCGCCGCGATAGGCGGCCGCGACCTCCCCTGGCACCTCTTCGCGCGCGAGCTCCGCCAGCGCATGGGCGGCGGCGATCTTCATCTCCATATTGATGGCTTTGGCCGCGACATCGAGTGCGCCGCGGAAGATGTAGGGAAAGCACAGAACATTGTTGATCTGGTTGGGATAGTCCCACCGGCCGGTCGCAACGATCGCATCGCTCCGCGCCGCGCGCGCTTCTTCAGGCGTGATTTCCGGATCGGGATTGGCCATGGCGAAAAGGATCGGCTTGCGCGCCATGCTTCTGACCATGGCTTGCGTTAAGGCGCCCTTGACCGAGCGGCCAATGAAAACATCGGCGCCCTTGAGCGCTTCGGCCAGCGTGCGGGCATGGGTTTCCGACGCATAGGGCGATTCCCATTGGCTCACATTTTCGGTGCGGCCCTGATAGATCACGCCCTTGGCGTCGCAGAGAATGATATTGCTGCGCGCGAGCCCCATTGCCATCAGCAGCTCCAGACCCGCGATACCGGCTGAACCGGCACGATACACCACCAGTTTCGTGCTGCGGATGTTGCGCCCGGTCAATTGCAAGGCATTGATGAGGCCGGCCGCCGTGATGATGGCTCGGCCGTGCCGATCGTCGTGAAAGACGGGAATGTCCATCAATTCGCGCAGACGTTGCTCGATCACAAAGCACTCGGGCGCCCTGATGTCTTCGAGATTGATGCCGCCGCAAGTCGGCCCGAGATAACGCACCGCGCCGATGAAAGCTTCGACATCGGTGGTATCGATTTCCAGGTCCATGGCATCGATGTCGGCGAAGCGCTTGAAGAGGACGGCCTTGCCCTCCATCACGGGCTTGCACGCGAGCGCGCCGAGATCGCCGAGCCCCAAGACCGCGGTCCCGTTGGAAATCACCAGGACTCGGTTGGCCCTGGTCGTATAGTCATAGGCGCGATCGGGGTTTGCCGCGATCGCAAGAACAGGTATGGCGACGCCCGGCGAATAGGCGAGCGACAGATCCTTCTGGGTCGCCATCGGCTTGCTGGCACGAATTTCAAGCTTTCCCGGCTTGACGCCGGCGTGAAAGTCGAGCGCCTCCTCATCGGTAAACGACTGCTTATCCGCGAAGTTTGTGGGCATTTTGGGCGCGCGTCGCCTGTTGCGTCCTTTGCACTATGCTGATGAAGTGTAAAAATTGCAGAAACGCGGTGGTCCCGTACATGACGAAGCCCATTTCCGCGGTAGGCGTTGCGCGTGACTGGCGATTCCCTTTTAAGCGTTGCGCTGTATGTTGAGCGGCGCGCGGCCGATTCGTGTATTGACGCGATTCGAATCCGGCGCCGGATGGTGACATGACGAAGCGGCCGCATATGCGCGCCCCATCGAGCGAGCTTCCAAAGCGCAACGGTTCGCGAGCGCCTTGGCTTGCCTTGTCGCTGCTTCTGGCATGCGCCAGTGGCGTGGGAATCGCCTTGGCGGGAGGAGTGGGCAACACACCTCTTGCTCCGTTGCCGCTTCGATTATCGCTACCTGAGCCACAGGACATTGGGGAGGCGCCCCAGGTGCTGCCCTCGCTGCGGTTGGGTGGATGGCCTCCCCGGCTGATCGGCGAGCCGGAGAGCACAAAGGTGAAATCCGCTGTTGCAGTCGAGGCCACGCCGGCGCTGCCCGCGATAGCCATTGTGATCGACGATTGCGGCGTGGATGAGCTGCACACCAGGACCGCGATGGCGCTCCCCGCTTCGATGACGCTGGCATTCCTGCCCTATGCCGGGGCGAGCTTTTCGCTTTCCCGTCAGGCGCATTTGGCCGGCCACGAAATCATCGTGCATCTGCCGATGGAACCGAAAGGCGGGGAGAACCCCGGCCCAATGCCGTTGACGGACGGATTGAGCGCGAGTGAAATCACGGAGCGGCTCAATTGGGCTCTGTCGCGCGTCTCCGATTACGACGGCGCCAATAATCATATGGGCAGCCGCTTCACCACCTCGCGCGAGGCGCTGCGCCCGGTCATGCAGGAGCTATTGGCGCGCAAGCTTTTCTTCCTTGATTCGCGCACCACCCCGGACACACAGGCCGAGACGCTCGCGCGCGAGACGGGACTCCTGACCGGCGCGCGAGACATTTTCCTCGACAATGACGACACGGCTCCTGCCGTCGAGCGCGAACTGGCGAGTCTCGAGAATCAGGCCCGTTCCCGTGGCAGCGCCATCGCCATCGGCCACCCCCATGCGGAGACATTGGCGGCTCTGAAAGTCTGGTCGGAAGAGGTGGAAGCGAGAGGCTTCCGTCTGGTGCCGCTCAGAGTTGTTCTGGAATTGCGAAGCCGGAACGAGCGAAAGCCCACGGCGGCTTCGAAAGTGGCGCACGCACCTTAAATCTTACGGAGTTCCTTCCAGCATCGCCATCTTGGCCGCGATGCCCGGATAGGTTTGCCGAATTTCCGGCTTTTCCAGAAGCGCCCTCTTGTAATCGGCAAGCGCTTCGATGGGGCGCGCTTTTTCTAAATAGGCACCGGCGCGCGCAAGGTAGGCCTCGGCCAGATCCGGCCTGAAGAAAAGCGCTCTACCGAAATCGGCTATGGCCTCATCGTTCCGGCCCATCGCCGCATAGGCGAGCCCGCGATTGAGATACCAATCGTGCCAATTGGGCCATATGCGGATCGCGGCGTTGTAATCGGCGATCGCGCGTCCGTAATCGCCCTTCTTGCGGTAGGCGATGCCGCGGTCGCTGTAAGCGGTCGGCAGTCGCGGCTCCAACGCAATCGCGCGGGTAAGATCGAGAATCGCTTCGTCATAATTGTCGGTCTTCAGATATTCCGCGCCGCGATAATGATAGGCGAGGGTGAGGTTTGCTCGCGACAGATCGCCCGTCTCAATCGCGTTCGTCAGATATTGGATCGCGAGACTGTCATCGTGGCGCAGCAGCGCGGCATAGCCCGATTTCAGATCTCCCTTGCCGCTCGCTTGCGCCGGATATGAAAGAAGCGCAACGAGCGCAGTCCCGAGCGCAATGCGGAACATCTTGCGCCTCCATTGTCCTCACTGCCCTTTGCTGACGGTCGAAGCGTAGCGGACGGCTTCGTCTGCTGCCGCCATCAAGGCTCTGGCCTTGTTGACGGTCTCTTGGAATTCGCCCTCCGGATCGGAATCGGCCACCACGCCGCCGCCCGCTTGCACATACATCACGCCGTCTTTTACCACCGCCGTGCGCAAGACGATGCAGGTATCCATCGCGCCATTGGCGGCGAAGTAGCCCACCGCGCCCGCATAGACGCCGCGCTTTTCCTTCTCCAGCTCGTCGATGATTTCCATCGCCCGCACCTTGGGCGCCCCCGACAGTGTGCCGGCGGGGAATCCCGCGATCAATGCGTCGACCGCATCGAGGCTGGGCCGGATGGTCCCTTCGACATTGGAAACCAGATGCATCACATGGCTATAGCGCTCGATAAAGAATTGGTCCGTGACCCTGACGGTACCGGTCTCAGCGACGCGGCCCACATCGTTGCGCCCAAGATCGAGCAGCATCAGATGCTCGGCGCGTTCCTTGGGATCCACCATCAGCTCTTCGGCAAGCCTGGTGTCCTCTTCGGCGGTCTTGCCGCGTGGGCGCGTGCCGGCGATGGGCCGGATCGTCACCTTGCCGTCGCGCAGCCGCACCAGGATTTCCGGACTCGAACCGACGATGGCGAAGCCGGGAAAATTCAGAAAATACAGAAACGGTGAAGGATTGAGGCGTCGCAAAGCGCGGTAAAGCGCCAACGGAGGCAGTGAAAAATCACAGCGGAAGCGCTGGCTTGGCACCACCTGGAAAATATCGCCGGCGCGAATGTAATCCTTGGCCTTCTCGACCATGGAAAGATAATCCGCGTGGCTCGTGTTCGATTCCACCGGCCCCATGGCTGCATCGGCGCATGGGGCGGCGCTTGGCGCGGCTGGGCGTTCGAGGTCGCCAACCACGTCCTGCAGCCTGTCGGTGGCCCGTTCATGGGCTATCCGCGCGGAGACCTTCGGGTCCGGCCATACGCCCGTCACGATGATGATCTCATCGCGGATATTGTCGAAAATCGCGGTGATGGTCGGGCGCAGCATGATCGCGTCGGGAAGCCCGAGCACATCGGGGGGCGGCGAGGGAAGCCGTTCCATGTGCCGCACAATGTCGTAGCCGAGATAGCCGAATAGCCCGATCGCCATCGGCGGCAATTCCGGTGGAAGCTCCATCTGCGCTTCTCTCACCAGGCGCTTCAAGGACATCAGCGGCGCATCGGCTTCGGGCAGAAAACGCTCGGCGTCGGCGTTCACATTGCGGTTGATCTCCGCCCGGCCATCGCGGCAGCGCCAGATGAGATCGGGCTTCAACCCGATGACGGAGTAGCGGCCGCGCGTCTCGCCGCCTTGGACGCTTTCGAGAAGGAATGCATTGTCGCGCCCGTCCGCAAGCTTCAGAAACGCGGACACCGGCGTCTCGAGATCGGCGATCAGCCGGACGTAAAGGGCCTGGGGCTTGCCGGCTTCGTAAGCGGATGCAAAAGCGGGAAAGCCGGGCGCGATATCCATCGGTGCATGAACTTACTGTTGCGCGTCGCCGAGGATGCGCTGCACCGTTGCCTGGTGGACACTGACGCCGGCTTGCTTGCGCGCGGCAGCGGCCAGCGAATCGATCTCCGTCTCGGCCAATTGCTGCGCGGCGGTCTTGCGGAAATTCGCATATTCCGCGCTGCTGACATCGGGTTCGGGATGGTCCGCCTTGACCACGCGCGCGATGACATAGCCATTGCCCTTGCCCGCCGGACCGGTGACCACCGTGCCAGGAGGCGCGCCGAAGAGCTGGTTGACGAGAGCCGTCGAAAACACGTCGTTCATATCGCCGCGCTTTAATGGCATGGCGGTGACGGGCGCATGGCCGGCCGCTTTTCCCGCCTCAACGAGATTGCCGGATTTCATGGCTTGCGCCGACAAAGCCTGCACTTTGGCCAGCAACAATTTGCTGCGCGCTTCGGCGATGAAGCCTTCCCGAACCTCTTCGCGCACCGAGTCGATGGGCTTCACGGCCGGCGCTGTCACGCCTGTCAGCTTGACCGCGAAATATTGGCCATCCTCGCTCTGAAACAAATCGCTCTCCTCGCCGGCTTCGGTTTGAAAGACCTGTTCCAGGAATTGCGGTTGTTTGGGAATATCCGCCGGGGTCTTCTCCGGCGTCATACCCTGGCGGTCGACTGCCGCGATATGGCGCACCATCAAGCCCTGCTTCATGGCGGCCTCGGCCATCGGCGTGCCGCCGCCGCGTGCGTCCTCGAACATGTTGGCGATGTCGGTCAGCTTGGCGCCGGCGCGCGCCTTCACCAGATCGGCTTTGATCGCGTCTCGGACCTGATCGAATGTCTTGCTTTCGCCCGGAATGATCTTGGCGTTGCGAAGGATGACCCAGCCGAACGGACCCTGGACCGGCGCAGTGACGCCGCCCTCGGGCACCGCGAAGACGGCGGCGGAAAGCTTCGGATCAAGTCCCGAGGCCGGGAAGGTGCCGAGCTTCAGATCTTCGTCCTTAAGCCCACGCTCGCGCGCAGCGGCGGTAAATTCGGCGGCGGTCTTGATTTTTGCTGCCGCGGCGTCGGCCGCTTCCTTGTTCGGAAAGGCGATTTGTTCCACCTGCCGCTCTTCGGCCTTCTCATAATTGGCTTTGTGGGAATCGTATTCCGCTTTCAGGTCGGCATCCGAAACCTGAATCTCGCCGGAAATCTGGTCCGGTCCGATTTGTACATAATCAAACGCGCGATATTCCGGCGAACTGAACTGGGCGGCATGAGCCTTGTGATAGGCAACGAGGTCGGCCTCGCTCGGCGCCGGAACCTGACCGGCTTCTTCGGGCGTGACGACCATATATTCCGCCACGCGCGCCTCATTGACGAAATCATAGAGCACGCGGGCGAAACCCGGCGGCGCCACCAGGCCAGCCGTAGCCGCCTCCATCAATTGGGTGCGCGCGATTTCCTTGCCCGTTG
>DASQIQ010000366.1:0-7196 GCA_035631495.1 Micropepsaceae bacterium | reverse complement strand
TGGTGCTGTGGCCACTGGGATAGGTCGGGCCACCCGCAGCCTTGGCAATATTTTCGGGCGTCTGCACGTCCTTGCTGTATTGGAAGGGACGCAGCTTCTTGTATTTCTGCTTGATCGGGCCGACGCCAACGCCGCCGTCCTTCTCCACCTTGTCGATGAATGCGCCCACCAGGGGGAAATTTGCTTTGGTGAAATTCGGACCCAATACCGGACCGGCGATCGTGTAGACGGTTTGATCGAGATCACGCTGGATCGCAGCCATCCGCTCCGGAGTCATATTCTTCTCGAGATCCAGGATGGTCTGCAGGTCGCGCTTGCCGGCCGGCGAAGTCTCAGTCGGCGGCGGGGGCAGAAGGCCAGGAAAATCGACGTCGGTGGCGGTAATGTAGGGCTTGTCGGAAAGGGATAGAGCCGGGGTCGCGGCGAGACATAGGAGCAGGACCGGAGCTAAAGCGAGCTTGCGCATGGGTTCCTCCGTTGGGCAGCGGGTTCTTACCGAGTTTCCAAAAAGATTTCCAATTTCTTGCGTGTGGAAGCGGGCACGCGGCGGGGCCGCCCGTCAAGAGTGATGACGCACACCTCGACCGTCGCCTTCGCCAGGATGTCGCCCATGCGAGCTACGCTCTGGTCGAGGCGCATGCGAGCGCCGGCGAGTTCCAGCACGCTGGTGCGGACGGTCAGAGCGTCTTCCATGCGGGCCGCGCGGTCGAAATCTATCATCATGCGGCGTACCGCCCAGACGAGCGGTTCACTGCCTGCGAACAAGCCCCGATGCCCCGCGCCGGAGATTCGCAGGAACTCCGAACGCCCCCGTTCCATGAAGCGCAGATAGTTCGCGTGATAGACGACGCCGGAGAAATCCGTGTCCTCGTAATAGACACGGATTGGAAGAACGTGGGTGCGTCCCTCGAACCAGCCGCCTGTGGGTTCTTGCGCTTGGCTCTCCATCGGGTTCCTAAAATACAATCTGCCAGTAACCGACGTCGATCCACCGGCCGAATTTGAATCCCACAGCTTCTAGATGCGCCACTTTCTTGAAGCCACATTTTTCGTGCAGCGCAACGCTCGCCGCATTGGGCAATGCGATCCCACCAAGAACCGCGTGGACATGCGGCGCCGCCCGGAGGCGTTCGAGCAAGGTTGAGTAAAGCGTGGTTCCAATATTCCTGCGTTGCGCCTTCTCGTGCACATAGATCGTCGAGAAGACCGAATGCCGGTAAGCGGAGCGATCGCTGAAAAAACCGGCATAGGCATAGCCCACGACGGTGTCCGCTCGCGCCGCAACCAGCCAGGGAAAGATCGATGTCACGCCGGCGATACGCTCGGCCATTTCCGAAATCGGCACTTCGATTTCTTCGAAGGAGACGATGGTGCCCAGAATGTGCGGATTGTAAATCCCGCAGATGGCTTGCGCATCGCGCACGGTCGCAGAGCGAATCGTAATGTCAGGTTTCGTCATCGCCGAAAAGAAGCGGTTGCTGCGGCTTTGTCGTCGGACCCGGCAGACCCAGATGCGCGTAGGCCTGGCCGGTCAGCATGCGTCCGCGCGGCGTGCGCTGCACCAGGCTTTGCTGGATCAAATAGGGCTCGACGATCTCCTCGATGGCGTCGCGCGGTTCGCCCAGCGCCGCGGCCAAGGTTTCGACTCCGACCGGGCCGCCATTGAAGCCTTCGGCGATCAGCGCGAGATAGCGGCGGTCGAAAGCATCGAGCCCGCGCTTGTCGACTTCGAGTCGCGCGAGCGCGGCATCGGCCACCATTTGATCGACCTCAACGCGCCCAGCCACGGCTGCGAAATCGCGCACGCGCTTCAACAGCCGGCCGGCGATGCGCGGGGTGCCGCGCGAGCGCATGGCGATTTCATGAGCGCCATCAGTGCTGAGGGAGAGGCCGAGCACGCGTGCGCCACGCGCCACGATCTGCATCAGCTCCTTGGTCTCGTAGAAGGACAGCCGCATCGGAATCCCAAAACGATCGCGCAAGGGCGTGGTGAGAAGCCCTGAGCGCGTGGTGGCACCGATGAGCGTGAAGGGCGCGAGTTCGATCTTCACCGATCGCGCCGAAGGTCCTTCGCCGATGATGAGGTCGAGCTCGAAATCCTCCATCGCGGGATAGAGTATTTCCTCGACTGCCGGATTGAGACGGTGGATTTCATCGATGAAGAGCACGTCGCGCGGCTCGAGATTGGTGAGCAGCGCCGCCAGATCGCCGGCGCGCACCAGGACCGGACCCGAGGTGGCGCGAAAGCCGACACCCAGCTCCCGCGCGACGATCTGCGCGAGCGTCGTCTTGCCTAGACCCGGCGGGCCCGAGAACAGCACATGGTCCAGCGGTTCGCCGCGCGCTTTGGCCGCCTCGATGAAGACGGACAGATTCCCGCGCGCCTGTTGCTGGCCGATGAATTCGGCGAGCCGCTTGGGACGCAGGCTCGCTTCCAGCTCGTCCTCCTCGCGGCGCTCAGGCGCGATAAGGCGGTTCGGATCGGGTTTGGGCTTGGCTGCTGGCATGGCTCGACTCAGGTCCGCGTACACTGTGCTTCACTTTGCCTGACGATTGAAGCTTCTTCGCGGAATTACCGCGCCAGCTGACGCAAGGATTCGCGGATCAGCGCGTCGAGCGGCAAAGCATCGGCATTGGGGCCGATCGCCTGGCTTGCCCGCGCAATGGCATCGGCGGCAATCATTTGCGAGTAACCCAGCTTTACCAATGCCGCAATGGCATCGGATTCCACCGGATGGGGGGCCTGCAACCCGCCAACGCGCTCGCCCGATTCCGCGCTGCGCTGCAGGGCAAGGGCGGGAGCCTTGTCCTTCAATTCGGTGACGATGCGTGTCGCGAGCTTGGGGCCGACGCCTTGTGCGCGTCCCACCACCGATTTGTCGCCAAGCACGAGGGCGCGTTCCAGCTCGGAAATCTTCAACGCCGAGAGGATCGCCAGCGCCACGCGCGCGCCCACGCCCTGCACAGTCTGCAGCAGGCGGAACCATTCGCGTTCATCGGCGGCAAGAAAACCGTAGAGCCGAATCGCGTCATCCGAGACCTTGGTCTCGACCGCGAGACTCGCGGTGGAGCCCACGGCCAGACGCGCCAGTGTCGAACTTGCGCAATGCACGACATAGCCGACGCCGCCGACATCGATGATGGCATGGTCGGAGCCGACGGAATCCACGCGTCCCGTCAACTTCCCGATCATTGGGCGAGCGCGGCGGCGATGCGCGCGCGCGTACCGGCAAGATGCGCATGGGCGATGGCACAGGCCAGCGCGTCCGCGGCATCCGCGGTTTCGAAGCGCACGGAGGGAAGCAGGCGGCGCACCATCGCCTGGACCTGGTTCTTGTCCGCATGACCCACGCCGACGACGGATTTCTTGATGTGATTGGGCGCATATTCCGCGATCGTCAGCCCAGCCTCGGCAGCGGCGAGCAGCGCAATAGCGCGCGCATGGCCGAGCTTCAGCGCCGCCAAAGGATCGCGCGCGACGAAAGCCTGCTCCACCGCAACCGCATCGGGCGCGTGCTTGGTCAGAACCGCGCAAATGCCCTGATGCAGCGCGGCGAGCCGCACGCCCAAGCTCTGCGAGGCCAGCGTGACGATCACGCCGTTCGCGATATGGGTCAGCTTGGACCCTGCGACCTCGATCACACCCCAGCCGGTGCGGGAAAGTCCGGGATCGAATCCGGCGATGCGGACAATCGTCAAATTGCGCTCCGGCGAGAATCGGTTCGGGGAGTGTCCGCATTCCGGGAGCACCGCGCAACTGCAGTGAAGTGCCCCCACCCGATCGAGTCGGGGAGGGGCTCTCCCCTCGTGGTCAAGATCATGCCTAAGCGGCGGAAAGCTTTTCCAGAAGCGAGTCGCTCAATTCGTAATTGGCGTAGACGTTTTGCACATCGTCATGGTCTTCGAGGACATCGAGCAATTTGGTCAGAGTCTCGCCGGCCTCATCATCGTCCACCGGAACAATATTGCCCGGACGCCAGATGATCTTGGCGCTCTGCGGCGGGCCGAGCTTGGCTTCGAGCGCATCGCGCACAGCGGAGAAATCTTCCACCCGACAGAGAAATTCATGGCCTTCGCTCGATGAGATGGATTCTTCTGCGCCTGCCTCGATGGCCGCTTCCAGCATGGCGTCGGCATCGCCGATAGCGCCCGGATAGACGATGGATCCCACGCGGCTGAACATGAACGAGACCGAACCGTTCTCGCCCATCGCCCCGCCATATTTGGAGAACGCGGCGCGCACATCCGAGGCAGTGCGGTTGCGGTTGTCGGTCAAGGCCTCGACGATGATGGCGATGCCGCCGGGCCCGTATCCCTCGTAACGAACCTCCTCGTAATTTTCCGCATCCCCCCCCAGGCTCTTCTTGATGGCCCGGTCGATCACATCCTTGGACATGCTCTGGGCCTTGGCAGCCAGGATCGCCGAGCGCAGACGCGGATTGTGGGCCGGATCGGGGAGGCCCAGCTTGGCCGACACCGTGATTTCGCGGGAAAGCTTGGAGAACAGCTTGGAACGCTGCGCGTCCTGCTTGTTCTTCCGGAACATGATGTTTTTGAACTGGGAATGGCCGGCCATGGCGGTTCTTCCAAAGCTGATCGGCGGGTCAGATAGCGGGGCTGCGGCCCCGGTTCAAGACGTAAAGGCGTAGGCGTCCATTCTGAGGGTGCCGAAGGTGGTGCTTTCATGCAAACGCTTGGCCTTGGCTTTTGCGCCGCCCGCGCCAAGAGCCACAAAAAGCGGCAGAAAATGCTCCTCCTCGGGGTGGGCCATGGCGGCGTGGGGGGCGAGTTTGAGGTAATTAACGAGGTCCGGGGTCCGGCCTTCGGTGAGTGCCGCATGCGCCCAATCGGAAAATTCCCGCACCCAAGGCGGCTCCGGCGCATCGATCCGTGAGCGATTGAGGGTCCGCAAATTGTGGACGAAGCCGCCGGTACCGAGCACCAAAACGTCCTCGCCCCTTAGGGGCGCGAGCGCCGCGCCCAGCTTCAGATGGTGCTGGGGGCCGAGCTCACTCTGGACACTCAGCTGGATCACCGGAACGTCGGCCTCGGGATACATCAGCATCAGGGGCACCCAGGCGCCATGGTCCAGGCCCCGCGCGTCGTCGTCCTCCACCATGAAGCCAGCCTCGTGCAGCACCTGCTGCGTGCGCGTCACCAAAGCGCGTGAGCCATGCGCGGGATAGCGGATTTGATAAAGCGCATCGGGAAACCCGGTGAAATCATGGATCGTGTCGTTGATATGGACGTGGTTGACGGTCGGCTTCTCGGTATCCCAATGCGCGGATACAGCCAGCACCGCGCGCGGGCGGGGCAGCGCCGCGCCCAGGCCCTTCAAGAATGTCCGCGCCGGACAGGCATCGAGGGGAAGGGTCGGCGCGCCATGAGACACGAAAACGCTCGGAAACATGCGTCCGATATGGCCCGGCGGCGAGGCGGGATCAAGCTATTTGATTTTTCGGCAGAGGGCGCGCGGCCTGCCGTTTATTGGCTCAAACCACGGGCGCGGTCGGGATGAGCCGGCCGCCGACGCGCACGGGCTCGGCGCGGAGCGCAAGTCCCGTCAGCCGATCGGTTTCCACGAAGACGGCGCAAAGCGTCGCTGGACCAAGCGAGGGCGTCATGCGCCCGGTCGGCATCTTCTTGGTGAAGCGCTGAATGGGCTCGAACTTTTCCATCCCGATCACCGAATCATAATCGGCGCAGGCCCCGGCGTCGGTCTGGTAGGCGGTGCCGTTAGGAAGGATTTGCGCATCCGCGGTCGGGACATGGCTGTGCGTGCCGACGACGCAGCTCGCGCGTCCGTCGCAGAACTGGCCCATCGCCATCTTCTCGGACGTGGCCTCGGCGTGCATGTCGACGATGATGGCGTCCGCGCCTTCGCGCAACGGACAGGCGGAAAGCTCGGCTTCGACCGCGGCGAACGGGTCGTCGAGCGGATCCATATAGATGCGTCCCATCACGTTGATCACCAGCACACGGGCGCCGCCCCGTGCCGGGTAGAGATTGGCGCCGCGTCCCGGTGTGCCCGGCGGATAATTGCGCGGCCGCAAGATGCGCTCCTCGGTGTCGATGAAAGTGAGGATCTCGCGCTGGTCGAGCCAATGATTGCCGCTGGTCAATACATCGACGCCGGTAGCGAAGAGATCATTCGCCACATTGCGCGTGATGCCGAAGCCACCCGCGGCATTCTCCCCATTGGCGACGACGAAATCGATTGCCAGGCGTTCGCGCAAGCCGGGCAGCTCGGCAGCCAGCACATCGCGCCCCGGCCGGCCGACCACATCGCCGATGAAAAGGATTCGCATGCCCTACCTTTCGAATTTGCGCGCGCCGATTTCGGTCACGATCCAGTCGAGCCTCTGGTCTTTCTCGTCATGGGGCACAGTTTCGAACTCCTGGGCGGCGAAAGCAAAGCCGACCGCGAGTACATTGCGCGCCGCTCGCAGCTTGGCCAGCGTGCGGTCATAGAATCCAGCGCCATAACCGACGCGATAGCCACGCGCATCGAACGCCAGAAGCGGCACTACAAGAATATCGGGTTCCACCAGTGGCCAATCGCGTGCGGGTTCCGAGAGGCCGAAGCCGCCGGGAACGAGGGCCTGCCCCGCGTCGTAGCGATGAAAATCCAGCGGCTGTCCACGCCCGGCCACGCGCGGCAAAGCGAGGACGTGACCTTGCGCGCGCAAGGCGTGCAGCAAAGGCGCGGGATCGGCCTCATCCCCTATCGCCACATAGGCCGAAACGCTCGCGCCCAATGGAACCGAAATTTGGGCAAGAAACACGTCGCAGACACATCGGGAGAGTTCGCTCACCCGGGGCTTCAATGCCGCCCGGCGTTCCAGCGCCTCTTTCCTCACGACATCCTTCAACGCGGCAATGGTCATGAGGTGTAGCGCTGTGAAAAAAAATAGGGTGGGCGGGACCACTATCGCCGTTGGACTTGGATCCTCACGGGCCTGCAAGTGCAGGTGGGCGCCATATGACCAGGACCACGATCCCGGCCAGGGACAGCTCCCGGTGAGTACCATTAAGGCCCCTGGGCATCGCTTGCCTGACGCGCGGAGTAGTACCCGCCCACGGACAATCTAGGCAGACGCGAGACGTGCGGCAATGGCCTCCAGGCGCGATGCCGCGAATTCCAAAGCATCGGCGGCCCGTTCATCGTCGTTCGCCAGGTTTTCCGCGGCAAGCGC
>DASQIQ010000365.1:0-2785 GCA_035631495.1 Micropepsaceae bacterium | reverse complement strand
AGGCCGAGCGGCGCGATTTGCCGTGGCGCTACGGTCCTCGCAAAGTCGCCGATCCTTACCGAGTCTGGCTCTCGGAAATCATGCTGCAGCAGACGACGGTGGCGGCGGTCGGCCCCTATTACCGCAGCTTTCTTGCCCGCTGGCCGGATGTGCGCCGGCTTGCCGCCGCCTCGCAGGACGATGTTCTGTCCGCATGGGCGGGCCTTGGCTATTACTCGCGGGCGCGCAATCTCCACCGCGCCGCCCAGATGGTGACGAGCGAGTTTGGCGGCGTCTTCCCGGACAATTCCGCCGCGCTGCGCAAGCTTCCGGGGATTGGCGCCTATACCGCGGCCGCGATTGCCGCGATCGCGTTCGGCGAATGCGTGCCGGCAATGGATGCCAACGCCGCCCGCGTCATGGCACGGTTCTTTGCCGTCGAAGACAAGCTGCCCCAGGCAAAGGGGAAGCTTGCCCTCATGGCCGATCCGCTCGTGCCGAAGGACCGGTCCGGTGATTTCGCACAGGCGTTGATGGATTTAGGCTCGGCCATATGCCTGCCGAGGCGCCCGCTATGCGGGGAATGCCCGCTGGCCGCACACTGCGAGGCTCGGCGTCGGGGCATCGCGGAGAGCCTTCCCGTCAGAGCTGCGAAGCGCGCGCGCCCTTTGAAGCGCGGCGCCGCCTACGTGGCCCTGGATGGCAACGGCGCCGTCTATCTGGTGCGGCGGCCGGAGAACGGATTGCTTGGCGCGATGCTGCAACCGCCGCTTGGCGCATGGCGCGGCGCGTTTCCGGACCGCAAGACGGCGCTGGCCGAAGCGCCCTTCAGCGGACATTGGCGCAAGAAGCCCGGAATCGTGCGCCACGGCTTCACCCATTTCGAGCTGGAAATGGAGGTCTATGTCGGCCATTTCCGCGCCCGCCCCAATGGCGAGGGCATCTGGCTGCCGGCGGTCGAAATCGGCAGCGCGGCGCTCCCAACGGTGATGCGGAAATTGATCGACCACGCGCGCGACGCAGATGCGCCGCTGCTCGCTCAGTTGAGCTCGGCGCGGACCTGCTGACGCAGGATATCGATCGGGATCAGCGTGCCTTTGTGCTGGTAGTGCCAGAAGGTCCAGCCATTGCACGCATCCAGCCCCTGCACGTGGGCGGCGATGCGATGGATCGAGCCCGTAGCATCGGCGCAAACGAGCGTGCCATCGGCGCGCACCTTGGCGTGATGGCGGCCGCCCGTGCCCGTCAACACCGCGCCGGGTTTCAATAGGCCCCGTTCCACCAGCGTGCCGAACGGAATGCGCGGCTCGGATTTTTTGGAACGGGTCACCGCGATGGCGTCGTCCGCTGCAGGTTCAACCGAGGCGATCCGCGTGCGCGCCAGCTCCACATAGCCCGCCTCGCGCTCAATGCCGATGAATCGCCGGGCAAGGCGCTTGGCCACCGCGCCTGTCGTGCCCGAACCGAAGAAGGGATCGAGCACGACATCGCCCGGATTGGTCGAGGCCAGGATCACGCGATGGAGCAAGCTTTCCGGCTTCTGGGTCGAATGGGCTTTCGCGCCCGTCTGATCCTTCAGGCGCTCGCCGCCCGAGCAGATCGGCAGGTTCCAGTCCGAGCGCATCTGCAGCTCGTCATTGAGCGCCTTCATCGCTTCGTAATTGAAGGTGTAGCTTTTCTGCTCGCGCGATTTGGCCGCCCAGATCAGGGTCTCATGCGCATTGGTAAAGCGCCGGCCGCGGAAATTCGGCATCGGATTCACTTTGCGCCAGATCACATCGTTGAGGATCCAGAAGCCGAGATCCTGCATGATGGCCCCGACCCGGAAAATGTTGTGATAGGAGCCGATGACCCAGAGCGCGCCATTCTCTTTCAGCGTGTGCCGGGCGGCGGTGAGCCATGCGCGGGTAAAGCGGTCGTAATCGCCAAGGCTGGCGAATTGATCCCAGCCATCATCGACGGCATCGACCAGGGAATTGTTGGGCCGGCGAAGCTCCCCTTCGAGCTGCAGATTGTAGGGCGGGTCGGCAAAGACCAGATCGGCCACGCCCGCCGGAAGCGCGTTCATCGCGGCGATGCAATCGCCCTGGATGATTCGGTCCGATTCGAATCCGTCCGATTTCCTGCCGACCATGTCCCCGCCCGCGAAATATGCACAGGGCGCGGAGCATGATTCACCGGAGTCTGTGGGTCAATCGAATAATTGAATCAAGCAGTTAAAAATGAATCCTCAGAATCCACAGGACGCAATATCTGGTAGACCGGGGCAAAACTTCGCCGATGATGGCGGCAGGGGCCAAGCCGGTTGAGCGCGAAAAGATGCTCCTCGGTGCCGTAACCCTTGTTGGTGAACCAGCCATAGCCGGGAAATTCCTCGTGCAGGGCGCGCATCAGGCGGTCGCGCGTGACCTTGGCGATGATGGAAGCCGCGGCGATGGAAACCGACTTCGCATCGCCGTCTATCAGCGTGTCGCAACGGCAGGGCAGGGCGGGGGCGTCATTGCCGTCGACCAGCGCGAAATTTGCCGCAAGGCTGAGCGCGCGCACCGCCCGCGCCATCGCCAGATGCGTGGCCTGGCGGATGTTGACCATATCGATCTCATCCACGCTGGCATCGCCCACGCCGACCACGGCGCATTCCATGATGCGCGCGAAGGCCTCTTCACGCGCATCGGGAGTCATTTGCTTGGAATCGTTCAGCCCCTTGGGAATTCGCTTGCGGTCCAGGATGACTGCCGCCGCCACCACCGGCCCTGCCAAGGGCCCGCGCCCGGCTTCGTCGACGCCCGCGATGGGACCATCGATC
>DASQIQ010000364.1:0-4942 GCA_035631495.1 Micropepsaceae bacterium | reverse complement strand
TGCAGCAGTGCTCGTGGGAGCCGCCCCGGGGCAGCTGGCGGCGCACGCCTTGGCGCCGCCGTTAGCGGAAGGATGTGCCGCGAGCAGCCAAGCCGGACTTCTGATCGGTGCTTGGCAGCTTAGAAATCGGGCTTATCCGCGCGCGGAACGCCCGCATCTTTATCGTGATAGAAGCCAAGCTGGTTTTCGGCGCATGCCACTTCCGGCCATTCCAGGCGGTCGCGCAGATAAACCATGGTCGCGGTCCAGGGTGTGGTGAAGGCGCCTTCATCCTCTATGGTGAATTGCACCTTCAGATATTTGTCTTTGTAATTGGGGTTTACCGGTCCGCCGGGGCGCCAATTCTCCTTTGCGTCCCGCTCCAAATCGCCTTTCACGGCGTCGAAATCCGTGAGCTGATAGCGCTCCACCACATGCAGTTTATCCGTATACGGAGTACCGAACAGATCGATCATGGCAAATTTGCGATCTGCCTTGATCCCGACCGTATCGATGACCAGGACGTCGCCTTCGTAATGGCCGACGGCATCGCCATGCCAGGACGGCGTCACCTTCGCGGGATGAGGCTGATTCATGCGCACCTGACGCACTTCATGATCCTCGTTGAAGATCATCACGATGCTGTCCCGCCGTTGCAGCATCTGCATCGCCATGTGTTTGAACAGGAAGGGTGGAGGTTCGGGCCAGCATTGATTGGCCGGGCTCGGAAAGTCCTCGCCGGAGAGCGAGATTTCGCCCTTTTTCTTCACCACCTCCGCCGCCCAGGGCTGCAAAATCGGATTGGTGTAGTCGCCGACCAATTGAGCGTAGTCGCTCGTGCCGTCATCTGGCCGCCGCGACTTGTTCGTCACCGGGCCCGGCCCCGAGGCTGGCGGTATGAGCCAAGGAAGAGTCCCGTGACGCCATGTGCCCGAGAAATCCGGGATGGACGCAGCCGGCGCGCTGAGCGCTAATTGCGAGAAGCCAGTCATCGCCGAAGCGGCCGCCATGGCCACCCAAAGAAGGAGTTTTCGCGGTTGCATCCTTATGCCCTCCAGTCGCGTCCCGAGCCTACCGCAAGAGTCTAGCACGCACGGGTCCGAGAATCGCCATAACTGGGAATCGGGCACTGTACAGTTTGAACTTGAACCAGGGTTGAAGGGAGCCATGCCCCGGCCTAGGCTGTGACCATGACCAATACCAGACTCTTCGCCCTGATCTGTTGGTTCCTATGGGGGACCATTCTCATGGCTGCGTCTGTCGGGTCCCTGTCTTGGCCGCTGACAGGAGCAATAGCCGCCTTTATCTATGTCCTTTGGCGTTTGTATCGCCGGGCGACTTTGGCCCATGCCTAAAGGCCCGCGCGTCCACGGCAGGCGCGTGTCGTAAATCGCAGCAAACCTTCGACAGAGGAGGAAAAGGCGATGCGAAGATCCATCCTAGGGTTCGTCATCGCGCTGCTGTTTTGCTTTCCTGCATTCTCCCAGCAGGCGCAGCGCAATCCCGTTGGCCAGACCGCGCTCAGACAGATCATTCCCGGCCACTATGTGTTCAGTTCCGGCACTTTCAACAGCGGGGTCATCGTCACGGGCGAAGGCGTGATCGTGCTCGACGCCCTGAATTCCGAGGCCGCTGGGCGGGCCGAACGAGAAGCGATTGCCAATACAATTCGGCAACCGGTTCGCGCTTTGGTCTCCTCCACGTTCCATAACAACTATACCAAGGGCAATCTCGCGTTCGCGGACGTGTGGAAGATCGGGCACGAAAACTACCGGACCGATCTCCTTCAATTGATGCAACGCGAGAAGGTTTCGGCGGAGGAGCAGAAAGCGAGGCTCCCGGATCAAACCTTTCGGGATCGGGTCACGCTCTATCTCGGCGGCAAGGAAATTCAGATTCTCTATGTGGGCCGCGCTCACACGCGAGGGGACAGCATTATCTATGTTCCCCAAGATCGCATTGTCTATTTGAGCGAGCTCTTTTTCGCCGATCAGTTTTTATACATCGACGACGGTTACGGTCTCGACTGGCTGAAGGCGCTGGATGCGGTCGAAGGCCTCGGGGCCGAGATCTTCGTGCCGGCGCATGGTCCCATTCCCGCAGACCCAAGGGAGACTCGCCAAGGACTCGTGCGCTTCCGACAGATGCTGGTGGATATCCGCGATGCCGTTCAGAAAGAGATTGCGCGAGGGGCAACGGAAGACCAAGCCGTCGCGGCAGTTCGCTGGCCTCAATATGAAAAAATGCAGGCCTACAACGCCCAAAGGGAAGTTGCCGTGCGGCGGCTCTATCGGCAACTCACCGGTGCGCTTCCGTGAATGGCCAAGCCGCGCCTCGTCATTCCAGAGCAGACACAAAAGAATCGCCATTATGCCGCATCTGACGACCGACGATGGGATCAAGCTCTACTATGAGGAATTGGGCGCCGGCGTCCCGGTGATCTTTGTTCATGAATTTGCCGGCGACTGTCGTTCCTATGAGGCGCAGGTTCGATATTTCAGCAAGCATTATCGTTGCGTCACCTTTAATGCCCGAGGCTACCCGCCATCGGACGTGCCAAAAGACGTTGTGCATTACTCGCAAGAACGCGCTCGCGACGACATTCGGGCCGTACTTGATGCATTGGACATCGATAAGGCTCATATCGTGGGCCTTTCCATGGGCGCATTTGCCGCCCTGCATTTTGGTTTTGAATATGCCGCGCGAGCCCGGTCATTGGTGGTTTGCGGCTGTGGATACGGCGCGGCGCCCGATGCGCGAGCCCAGTTCGCCGCTGAGGCGGAAACCGCGGCCAAACATTTTGAAGATCAGGGTATGAAGGAGGCTGCCGAGGCCTATGCGCTCGGGCCGACACGAGTCCAATTCCAAAACAAAAATCCACAGGAGTGGAAAATCTTCGCCGCGCAGCTCGCGGAACACTCAGCTCAAGGCGCGGCCTTGACGATGCGTGGGGTCCAGAGACGTCGACCGTCATTGTACGAACTTGTCGACAAAATGAAGGCCCTGACGGTGCCAACATTGGTTCTTACCGGTGATGAAGATTGGCCATGCCTGGATCCCGGTCTGCTTTTGAAGCGCACAATCCCGACGGCCGCACTCATCGTCTTGCCCAACACGGGTCACACGATCAACCTCGAAGAGCCAGATGCGTTCAATGCGCATCTCGCGGCCTTCTTTGAGAAGGTTGACGCCAATGCCTGGCCAACGCGCGATCCTCGCGCAATGACCGGCAATATTCTTGGACGCTCGTAACGCTATGACGGCGACCGGAACGCGATCAACTCGGCGCCAAAACCGGCTCCGCTGATAGCAAGCACGATGTGCTGCTTGCCGCCCAGCATGTAGGTCATCGGCGATCCGGTTTGCCCCGCGGGCATGTACACGGCGCCGAGCTCCTGCCCCGTCGCCTTGTCATAGGCGCGCAGCATGGCGCCGCGGCGGCCGTCCGGCTGCGTGGCGAAGCCGGGATCGCCTGCAACCACCAGAGTCTTGGTGACGAGCGTGCCAATGCGCCCGTTGCGTCCGGTGCGTGGAATGTTCATGCCCCGGAGCGCCGGATGGTTCTTGATGTTGTCCGGAGTCTCGCCATGCGCGACCTGCCAAACGAGATCGCCTTTGTTCAGATCGATGGCCGTGATGCGGCCATAGGGCGGTTTCACCAAGGGCAATCCCTGCACGGTGAGATTGGGACCGTCTTCACCGCCGCCGCCAGGCGCCGACGCGGCGGCGGCCGGTGCCGATTCTTCGCCGCGAACGAATCGCATATCGGACTGTCCAGGCTTGGGCGGCACCAAGCCAAGTGGCGAGATCACCGTCGAGGAATGGACATAAATCATCTTGGTTTCGGGATCGAACGCGCCGCCCGGCCAATTGGCGCCGCCCCCCGTTGATGGCAGAATCAAAGTGCCGAGCGGTCCTGGATATTTGCTGACCACGGGCGGCGTGAATTGCGGCCCGATTTTGTATTTGGCCGCGAGGGCCGCGCCCTGCGCCTTGAGCTCCGGCGTGAAGTCGATGAGGTCGTTGAGAGAAACGCCCTGCCGGTCATAGGCGGGAGGCTTTGTCGGGAAGGGTTGCGTCGGCGAGTACCACTCGCCCGGCACATCTCCCTTCGGCACGGGCCGCTCCTCGATCGGCCACACCGGTTGGCCGTTCGTGCGGTTGAAGACATAGAAGAAGCCCTGCTTTGTCGGCTGAGCGACGGCCTTGATCGCGCGGCCGTTCACGGTGATGTCCGCAAGGATCGGCGCGGCCGGGATGTCCATGTCCCAGATGCCGTGATGCACGAGCTGGTAATGCCATTTGCGCTGCCCGGTCATCAGGTCGAGCGCAACCAGGCTCTCGCCAAACAGTCCACTGCCGGGGCGATGGCCGCCATAATAGTCGCCGGTGGGCAACTCGACGGGCAAATAGACGATGCCGAGCGCTTCATCGATCGATATTTGCCCCCATGCACCCGCGTTGCCGGTCTGAGCCCAGGATTCTTGTTCCCACGTGTCGTTGCCGAACTCCCCGAGCAGCGGAATCGTATGGAATATCCACAGACGCCTGCCGGTGCGCACATCGAAGCCGCGGATGTAGCCCTTTTCGTTGTTCTTTCTTCTCGGGATGCTTCCGGACAAATGGGCGGCGCCGACGACAATCACATTCCTGCCGACGATCGGCGCCGAGTGAAGTCCAATTTCTCCATTGATCAAATCCATCTGCTGATCGTCGTTGAGCTTCAGATCGACCACACCATTGGTGCCGAAGCCGGCGACGGGATTGCCGGTCTTGGCGTCAAGCGCGACCAGCCGGTAGCCCGGCGTCACATACAAAATTCGCGTATCCGTGCCATCGGTCCAAAAGGCAAGTCCGCGGCCCGACAATCTGCGCGGCGCGGCCGCTCCGCGTGGGCCCTCGTCTTCTCTGTGCACCCAGAGGAGTTCGCCGGTCCCTGCGTCGAGCGCCACGACGTCGCGGC
>DASQIQ010000363.1:0-9277 GCA_035631495.1 Micropepsaceae bacterium | reverse complement strand
GACGGCGACCAGATGGCCGTGCATGTGCCCTTGAGCCTCGAGGCTCAGTTGGAAGCGCGCGTGTTGATGATGTCCACCAACAACATCCTCTCGCCCGCCAACGGCAAGCCGATCATCGTACCGACGCAGGACATCGTGCTCGGCCTGTTCTACCTCTCGCTCGACCGCGACAACGAGCCCGGCGAGGGCATGTGTTTCAACGACATGGGCGAGATCGAGCACGCGCTCTTTGCCGACGCGGTTACACTGCATTCCAAGATCGAGGCCCGCTACAAGACCGTTGACAAGGATGGCAAGCCGATCACGCGGCGCGTCAAGTCGACACCCGGCCGCATGATGCTGGCCGAGCTCCTGCCGCGCAGTCCTTTGATCCCCTTCGAGCTCGTCAATAGGCAACTGCGCAAACAGGAAATCAGCCACATCATCGATGAGGTCTATCGTCATTGCGGGCAGAAGGAGACAGTTCTGTTCTGCGACGCCGCCATGGCGTTGGGCTTCCGCGAGGCTTGCAAGGCCGGCATCTCTTTCGGCAAGGACGACATGGTCGTTCCCGACACCAAGGAGAAGCTGATCGAGGAGACGCGTCATCGCGTGCGCGAGTTCGAGCAGCAATTCCTCGAAGGTCTGACCACAGACCGCGAGAAATACAACCTCGTCGTGGACGCTTGGTCGAAGTGTACCGATCAGGTGGCAGCCGAAATGATGAAGGAGATCTCGCAGCCAAGGATCGACCCCGAGACGGGCCGCACCCAGGAACTGAACTCCATCTTCATGATGGCAAGTTCTGGCGCTCGCGGTTCGCAGCAGCAGATGAAGCAATTGGCGGGCATGCGCGGCCTGATGGCCAAGCCGTCCGGCGAAATCATCGAGACGCCGATTCTTTCCAACTTCAAGGAAGGGCTCACGGTTCTCGAATATTTCAATTCGACGCATGGCGCGCGCAAGGGCTTGGCCGACACCGCGCTGAAGACGGCGAATTCGGGTTATTTGACCCGTCGCCTGGTCGACGTGGCCAATGATTGCATCATCACGACCGAGGATTGCGGGACCAAGAAAGGCATCACTGTGCAGGCCGTGATCGACGGCGGTCAGGTCGTGGCTTCGCTTTCCGAGCGCATCCTGGGCCGTACCGCGGCCGAAGACGTCAAGCATCCGGAAACCGGCGAGGTTATCGTCAAGCGTGGACGCGAAATCACCGAAGACGGCGCGGAGAAGATCGAGACCGCGCATGTCCAGAAGGTGCGGGTGCGCTCGGTGCTGTGCTGCGAGCTCATGGAGGGTGTCTGCGGCAAATGCTACGGGCGCGACTTGGCCCGCGGCACGTCGGTGAATATCGGCGAGGCGGTCGGCGTCATTGCGGCGCAATCGATCGGCGAGCCGGGCACCCAGCTCACCATGCGCACCTTCCATATCGGCGGTGCAGCGCAGGTTGCGGCGCAGTCGAAGATCGAGGCCTCGCATGACGGCAAGGTCAAGATCGTCAACCGCAACGTGGTGCGCAACTCGCAAGGCCAGCTGGTGGCCATGGGCCGCAACATGCAGGTGGCCATCGTCGACGCCAGGGGGATCGAGCGCGCGGCGCATCGCATCACCTATGGCGCGCGACTGATCGTGGACGAGGGTCAGATGATCAAGCGCGGCGAACGGATCGCCGAGTGGAATCCGAACTCCCTGCCGATCCTGACCGAGGTCGACGGAATCGTCCGCTACGACGACATCTCCGAAGGCCTTTCGCTCACCGAAGTGGCGGACGAGACCACGGGCGTGAGCCAGAAGAAGATCATCGACTGGCGCGCCGGCTCGTCGAAAGGCTCGGATCTGCGCCCGGCGATTACCATCGTCGACAAGAAGGGCAAGCCGGTTTCGCTTCCCACGGGCGAGGCGCGCTATGCGCTATCGGTGGATGCGATCCTTTCGGTGGAAGACGGCTCCGAGATCAAAGCGGGCGACGTGCTGGCGCGTATCCCGACGGAAGGCGCCAAGACCCGTGACATCACCGGCGGTCTGCCGCGCGTGGCCGAGCTCTTTGAAGCGCGCAAGCCCAAGGATTGCGCGGTGCTCGCCGAAACCGACGGCTATATCGAGTTCGGCAAGGACTACAAGAATAAGCGCCGCGTCGTCCTGAAGCCCAAGAACGAGAAGCAGGAACCGATCGAGTATCTGCTGCCCAAGGCCAAGCATGTCAGCGTGCGCGAGGGCGATTATGTGGAAAAGGGCGACTTCATCATCGAAGGTCACCCCAGCCCGCATGACATCCTGCGCATCAAGGGCGTGGAAGAGCTTGCCGTCTATCTCATCAACGAGATCCAGGAGGTCTATCGCCTGCAAGGCGTGAAGATCAACGACAAGCACATCGAAGTCATCGTCCGCCAGATGCTGCAGAAGATGGAAATCGAGGACGGCGGCGAAACCACGCTGCTTCCGGGCGAACAGGTCGACCTCGCCGAACTCGAAGAGGCCAACAAGAAGGCGCTTGAGATGAACGGCAAACCCGCGAGAGGCCGGCCGGTTCTGTTGGGCATCACCAAAGCCTCCCTGCAGACACGCTCGGTGTTCTCGGCGGCCTCGTTCCAGGAGACCACGCGCGTGCTCACCGATGCCGCCGTCAACGGCAAGGTGGATACGCTTGAAGGCCTCAAGGAGAACGTCATTGTCGGCCGGCTCATCCCGGCGGGCACGGGCGGCGCCATCGCGCGCATCCGGCGCATTGCCGGCGAGCGCGACAAGGCGATCCAGGCGGAGCGCGCAGCCGCGGCACCGCCGGCTTTGGAAGCACCCGCGACCGCAGCAGAGTAGCGTTTGCAACACAATGAAGGCCGCGTGGCGAGAGCCGCGCGGCCTTTTTCTTTTGCAGTGATCACTCCGCGACGTCGGCGAGGCGTAAGGCGGCGGCGCGCTGCTGGCGATCCCACATCGCGGCATAGGCGCCGCCCCGCGCCAGCAGCCCATCATGCGTGCCGCGCTCGACGACACTGCCATCGTCCAGCACAAGGATCTCATCGGCATCCACCACGGTGGAAAGCCGGTGCGCGATGATCATGGTCGTGCGATGGATGGAGATTTCGCGTAAGTTCGCCTGGATCTCGTGTTCGGTATGGCTGTCGAGCGAGCTGGTCGCTTCGTCGAAAATCAGGATTTGCGGATTTTTCAGGATTACGCGCGCGATCGCGACGCGCTGTTTCTCGCCGCCCGATAGCTTCAGACCGCGCTCGCCGACACGGGTCTGGTATCCATCCGGCAGCTTGGCAATGAAATCGGCGAGCTGCGCCCGCCGTGCCGCCTCGATCACCTCCTCGTGGGAGGCTTCGGGGCGGCCATAGGCGATGTTGTAATAGATGCTGTCGTTGAAGAGCACGGTATCCTGAGGCACCACGCCAATGGCGCGTCGCAGGCTTGCTTGCGTGACGTCGCGCAAATCCTGTCCGTCGATGCGAATGGCGCCGCCTTGCGGATCGTAAAAGCGGAACAGCAGCCGGGCGATGGTGGATTTGCCGCCGCCCGTCGGCCCGACGATGGCGACCGTGCGCCCCGCCGGAATCTCGAAGCTGACATCGATCAGAATGGGCCGCCGCACGTCATAGGCAAAGTCCACATGCTCGAACACCACGCGGCCGGCCCCCACGCCAAGCGCCGGCGCGCCGGCTCGTTCTTCCACTTCGGAGGTTTCCTCGAGCAGCCCGTACATCTGTTCGATGTCGGTGAAGGCCTGACGCAGGATGCGCCACACCCAGCTCAGCATGTTAAGCGGCTGATACAGCTGCAGCAGATAGGCGTTGACCATGACGAATTCGCCGATAGTCATGCGCCCGGCGGCGACGCCATAGGCGGCCATCAGCATGACGATGACGATGCCGACGGACAAAATGGACGACTGCCCGATGTTGAAGATCGACAGCGAGCGCTGATTGGCGATGGCGGCTCTGACATAGTCCTGCTTGGCCTCGTCGAACCGCTCCAGCTCGTGCCGCTCATTGGCGAAATATTTGACGGTCTCGTAGTTCAGAAGGCTATCGATGGCCCGCGCATTGGCTTCGCGGTCCTGGGCGTTCATTTCGCGGCGGTACTTCATGCGCCATTGGGTGGCGGCGGCGGTATAGACCGCGTAGCCGGCAACCACCGAGAACGTCGCGGCGGCGAGCGCGAAGCTGAGATAATGCCACAGCACGGCGGTGACGAGCACGAGTTCAAGCAGGATCGGTGCAATGCTGAAGAGGAGATAGGTGAGCAGGGATTCGATGCTCTCCGTGCCTCGTTCGATGGCGCGCGACAGGCCTCCTGTCTGCCGCTCGAGGTGGAAGCGCAGCGACAGATCGTGCAGATGTTTCAGCACGCTGACGGAAATGAGCCGCAGAGCGCGTTCCTGCACCTTGGCGAAGATCATGTCGCGGATTTCCGTCGTCGCCGACGAAGCCACGCGCACGAGCCCATAGCCGATGATCAGCGTGAGCGGGACGACGAGGACCGCATTGGGCCTCATGGTCAGCGAGTCGATCACCGATTTGTAGACGAGGGGCAGGGTCACATTGACGAGCTTCGCCGCCACGATGAGGGCGAATGCCGCGATGACGCGCAGCTTCAGGTCCGGCTCGCCTTCGGGCCACATGAGCGGCAGCACGCGCCGAAGCACGCGCAGCTGATCCCGCCACCCAAGCCCGGGCTCCCGCCTATCCGATGATCCGCGGCTTAACGCCCAGCGGCTTGCCATGAGGAAATCCAAATATCGCTAGACAGATATATCGTATCTCCGGGCCTTGCTCTCAACCCGTCGTGTTCAAGCAAGGAGGGTTTTTCGCGGGCTGCGCATTATAACTCAATCCCCAACCGGAGGCGGACGCGCAGCCGTTCGCTTGCCGTGAGCAATCCGTCTGAAATCGCGGCGGTGTGGGCGGGATTGCCGGCCCAAGGCAATTGCTCATAGACCGCGAGCGTCGCCCACCATGACTTCGCCGCGTAATGCAGCGCCGGGCCTAGATAGAAGGCATTCGTCTCCGGGTGTGCGGCGTCAAAGCCGATATGGCCGGCATAGGCATTCTCGTTGAGAAGCTCTGCGCCTCCGAACCAACCCGGAGCGAAGCGATAGGAGACGCCCAGGTAAAGCTCGAGATTCGTTTCATGGTCCCAGATACCGGCGGCGGCATCGTGCGCCCAGACATATTCGAGGTTTACATTGGCGGCGAACACCAGACGATCATCGAGGAAGTTCTTTTGGAGCAGCAGCTTTCCCTCAAGAGCCCGCTCGCCCGGTCCGACGGCCGGCTCCAGATAGGTGGCAATTCCGAAATCATCGGTGTCGGGATCAAGGAGCCGATAGATGGCCTCCGCGGAAAACCCGTTGAAGCGGGGGGTCTCCACAGGGCCGTCCGGTGCGCCCGGGCCATGGGGGACGATCTTGGTCCGGAAATAATTGGCGTAGAGCGCCAGCTGAAGCCTGTTCGTGACCCCATATTCGATCTCCGTCCGGCCCACGACCTCGTCGAACCGCTCATCGGGCTTGCTCCTTGCCCACGTAACCCATTGTTCCACCTCCGCTTCGCCTTCGGACTCCGTTTCAGTCGTATAGATCGATCCAAATGGCGTTTCGTCAGCCCGAGCCGGTGCCACGCCACTTATGAGTGCCGCGCCCAGTGCGACCCCTACTGTCAAATATCCTGCGATAACTCCCATCTTCCCCCCCAATCACATAATGCGAATGATTCTTAATTGCATATATGGCAATTGGATTTGTGTCAATGAGACGCATTTGCAACTTTGGTCGCTTGGCAATCGAATCCGACGCGCGCGCTGGGATGAAGGTCACCGCGGCGATTGAGCTTCGCGTCCGTGTTCGCGCCAAAACGCCTTGGAAATCCTGAGGTTCACCTATTGACGCGAAGGGACCGGGGTCGATATACAGCCCCACCTTCGCGGCAGGCCGTCGAGCAAGTGCTTCGAAACGCTGCCTGAAGCCAGTGTAAGAGCACGGGTCAAGCGCGATCCGGGGGCAAGTCTCGCGCCCGGGTCCTCCGCGTGTTGCGGGCCAACTCGAAAAGAGTTGGTCCGTTGAATGTTTTTGTTATTGGACGATGGGCTTTGGCCCGGAACGGAAAGCAAGAAATGCCGACAGTCAATCAGCTGATCCGCAAGCCTCGGGGCGAAAAGCCCAAGCGCAACAAAGTGCCCGCGCTGACCAATTGTCCGCAAAAGCGCGGCGTCTGCACCCGGGTCTACACGACGACACCGAAGAAGCCGAATTCGGCCTTGCGCAAAGTCGCCAAGGTCCGCCTCACCAATGGCTATGAAGTGGTGAGCTACATCCCCGGCGAAGGCCACAATCTGCAGGAACACTCGGTGGTGCTCATCCGCGGCGGCCGCGTCAAGGACTTGCCGGGCGTGCGCTATCACATTCTGCGCGGCGTCCTCGACACCCAAGGCGTCAAGGACCGCAAACAACGCCGCTCCGTATACGGAGCAAAAAGGCCGAAATGACCGCGTAGCGGTCATCCCGGCCAAAGCGAGCGAAGCGAGCGCGAGCCGGGATCCAGAAGAGAGAAGACGAAGGAACCGACTATGTCCCGCCGCCACCGTGCAGAGAAACGCGAAGTCACCCCCGACGCCAAATATGGCGACATGGTGCTCGCGAAATTCATGAACAGCCTGATGTATGAGGGCAAGAAATCCGTTGCCGAAGGCATCATCTATGGCGCGTTCGACACGATTCAGGGCAAGACCAAGCAGGATCCGCTCAACGTCTTTGATGAAGCGCTGCGCAATGTCAGCCCGGCGCTGGAAGTGCGGTCACGCCGCGTGGGCGGCGCGACCTATCAGGTTCCGGTGGAAGTGCGCACCGACCGTTCTCGCGCACTGGCCATCCGCTGGATCATCACGGCTGCGCGCAGCCGCAACGAACCAACCATGCAGGGGAGACTTTCGGGGGAATTGATGGATGCTGCGAGCAATCGCGGCACGGCGGTGAAGAAGCGCGAAGACACGCACAAGATGGCGGAAGCCAATCGCGCGTTCTCGCATTACCGCTGGTAACGAGTAAGGACGCGTATCAATGCCCCGACAGACACCGCTCGACCGCTACCGAAATATCGGCATTGCCGCGCATATCGATGCCGGCAAGACGACGACGACGGAGCGCATTCTTTATTACACCGGCCGTTCTCATAAGATCGGCGAAGTCCATGACGGCGCCGCCACCATGGATTTCATGGAGCAGGAACAGGAACGCGGCATTACGATTACCTCCGCCGCGACCACCTGTTTCTGGAACGATCACCGCATCAACATCATCGACACGCCGGGCCATGTCGATTTCACCATCGAGGTGGAACGCTCGATGCGTGTGCTCGACGGCGCGGTGGCGGTGTTCGATGCGGTTGCCGGCGTCGAGCCGCAATCCGAGACCGTGTGGCGCCAGGCGGACAAGTACCGCGTGCCGCGCATCTGTTTCGTGAACAAGATGGACCGCACGGGCGCGGATTTTTACCGCTGCGTGCAGATGATGATCGACCGCTTGGGCACGCGGCCCATGGTGATTCAGATTCCGGTGGGCGTGGAATCGGGCTTCAAGGGCGTGGTGGATCTGATCGCCATGAAGGCTCTCATCTGGAAGGAAGAGAATCTTGGCGCCGACTACGAAGTGACCGACATCCCAGATGATCTGAAAGAGAAAGCCCAGGAACTCCACACCAAGCTCGTCGATATGGCGGTTGAGGAAGATGAGAAGCTTCTCGAAGCCTATCTCGAAGGTCATCCGCCGACGGTGGAACAGATTAAGGCCTGCATCCGCAAGGGCACCTGCGGATTCCGCTTCGTCCCGGTCCTGTGCGGCGCGGCCTTCAAGAACAAGGGCGTTCAGCCGCTCCTCGACGGTGTGGTTGCTTTTCTCCCCTCGCCATTGGACGTCCCGCCGCTCGAAGCCACCAAGCCGCATTCGTCGGAAACCGTCATCCTCGCAGCCGAGGACAAGGCGCCGCTCGCGGGCCTGGCTTTCAAGATCATGGACGATCCTTTCGTTGGCTCTCTTACGTTCGTGCGCATCTATTCCGGCACGATGAATTCCGGAACCATGGTGCTCAATTCGATCAAGGACAATCGCGAGCGCGTAGGCCGCATGCTTCTGATGCATGCGAACAATCGCGAAGACGTCAAGGAAGCTTTTGCCGGCGACATCGTGGCGCTGGCGGGGCTGAAGGGCACGACGACCGGTGAAACCCTCTGCGATCCGCAGCATCCGGTGATCCTGGAGCGTATGGAATTTCCCGACCCCGTCATCGAGGTTGCGATCGAGCCCAAGACCAAGGCCGATCAGGAAAAGCTCGGCGTGGCGCTCCATCGCCTGGCGCAGGAGGATCCGTCCTTCCGCGTCTCAACCGATCTTGATTCCGGCCAGACCATCCTCAAAGGCATGGGCGAGCTTCATCTTGAGATCAAAGTCGACATTCTCAAGCGCACTTACAAGGTCGATGCCACCGTCGGCGCGCCGCAAGTGGCCTACCGCGAGACGCTGTCGAAGCCCGTCACCATCGACTACGTGCACAAGAAGCAGACGGGCGGCTCGGGTCAGTATGCGCGCGTGAAGATCGAATTTGAGCCTCTGCCGCCCGGTTCCGGTTTCGAGTTCGTGGATGACGTCAAGGGTGGCTCGGTGCCGAAGGAATTCATTCCTGCGGTCGAGAAGGGCCTTAAGGCGCAGAAGGAAAGCGGGCTGATGGCTGGCTTTCCGGTGATCGACTTCAAGGCGAGCCTCATAGATGGCGACTCCCACGAAGTCGATTCCAGTGCGCTCGCCTTCGATATCGCCGCGCGCGCCGCGTTTCGCGAGCTTTCCACGCGCGGCGTGGTGAAGCTGCTCGAGCCGATCATGAAAGTCGAAGTGGTGACGCCGGAAGATTTCACCGGCGGCGTCATTGGCGATCTTCTCGGGCGCCGCGGGCAAGTCATGGGACAGGACACGCGCGGCAACGCGCAGGTCATCAATGCGATGGTGCCGCTCGCCAACATGTTCGGCTACATCAATACGCTGCGTTCGATGTCGCAGGGGCGCGCGCAATATTCGATGGAATTCCATCACTACGCACAGGTGCCGCAGGCGATCGCGGACGAAGTCAAAGCCAAATACGCCTGAGAATTGGTCAGCATACGGAGAAGTTGTCATGGCTAAAGCGAAATTCGAGCGGAATAAGCCGCACTGCAACGTCGGCACGATCGGTCACGTCGATCATGGCAAGACGACGTTGACGGCAGCTTTGACCAAGGTGTCGGCGGACCGTGGCTGGACGGCGACGTCGGT
>DASQIQ010000362.1:0-5128 GCA_035631495.1 Micropepsaceae bacterium | reverse complement strand
CTATATCCCGCTCGCCCATCGCGCCGATGGTGGTCTCGATCTTGCGGGTTCTGCAGCTTTGCAGCTGAGCGAGCGCCAGGCCTTGGTGCAGCTTGGGCCCCTTTTCGAAGATGAAAGCGTCTTGAAGACCGGGCACAATTTGAAGACCGCGATGATCGTTCTCCGCCAGCGCGGAATTGCACTCAAATCGATCGACGATGTGCTGCTGATATCCTATGTGCTGGATCTCGGGCAGCACGGGCATGGACTTGAGGAACTCTCCAAAACGCATCTCCACCACAAACCCGTTGCTCTCTTGGATATCACAGGCAAGGGCCGGGAGCGCATTTCGTTCGATCGGGCGGCGATTTTGGAAGCGACGCGGTATGCGGCGGAAAAGGCCGATATCGCGCTGCGCCTTCATCTGCTCTTGAAGCCCCGTCTTGCAGCCGAACGGCGGACCACCGTTTACGAGACACTGGAGCGTCCCCTGATTGCCGTGCTTGCCGATATGGAGCGCGCGGGCATCGCCATCGCGCCCTCTTTCCTCGCCAAGCTTTCGAATGATTTCGCGCGCGATATGGCGCGGCTGGAGAAGGAATGCTGCAAGCTCGCGGGCGAGGATTTCAATCTGGGTTCGCCCAAGCAGCTCGGCGATATTCTGTTCGGCAAGTTCTCGCTCCCCGGAGGACGGCGCACCAAGACCGGCGCCTGGTCCACCGACGCCGATATATTGGAAGAGCTGGCCGCTGCGGGCCATGATCTGCCGCGGCGCATTCTGGAATGGCGGCAGCTCTCCAAGCTCAAATCCACCTATACCGACGCGTTGCCGACCTATGTCAATCCGACGACCATGCGCGTGCATACCTCTTATGCGCTCGGTGCGACCACCACCGGACGGCTGTCCTCGAACGAGCCCAATCTCCAGAATATCCCCATCCGCACCGAGGAAGGCCGCCGCATTCGCCGGGCCTTCGTTGCGCCCGAGAGCCGCTGTCTTGTTTCGGCGGATTATTCCCAGATCGAGCTTCGTCTTCTCGCCCATATCGCGGATGTGCCGGCGCTCAGCCAGGCCTTCGCCGAGGGCTTGGACATTCACGCCATGACGGCCTCGGAAATGTTCTCCGTTCCCGTGAAGGATATGCCGGCTGAAATCCGCCGCCGCGCGAAGGCGATCAATTTCGGCATCATCTACGGCATCAGCGGCTTTGGCTTGGCCAATCAGCTCGGCATCCCGCGCGGCGAAGCCGATGCCTATATCAAGAAATATTTCGAGCGCTTCCCCGGCATTCGAGATTACATGGAATCGACCAAGGCCTTCGTGCGCGAGCACGGCTATGTCGAGACCATTTTCGGCCGCCGCATCCATATCCGCGACGTGAAGGCGCAAAGCGCGGCGCACCGCGCCTTCGGCGAACGGCAGGCGATCAACGCTCCCATCCAAGGTTCAGCCGCCGACATTATTCGCCGCGCTATGGTGCGCCTACCCTCTGCGCTCGCCGAGAACGATCTCGACGCCAAGCTTCTGCTGCAGGTTCACGACGAGCTCGTGTTGGAAGTGAAGGACGAGCACGCGAGGCAGGTCTGCGATGTCGCCAAGAGCGTGATGGAGAAAGCCACTTTGCCCGCGATCCAACTGCGCGTGCCCCTGGTCGTCGATGCAAGGTCCGGCAAAAACTGGGACGAAGCGCATTAGCAGGCGCTAGACGCTGCCGGATCTATGCCGCCAGCGCCCGCATCGCATCGGCCTGCGCGATGCCGATCTTCTCGAGCTGGCTCGCGAGTTCCGTCAAGGCCTCGTCCTGGGTTACGCCGCCGCTCCTTACCTGTTCGAGTTGTGCGATGTAGGACACCAGGAAGCTCGGCTTGGCCAAGCATCCCATCAGCAGCTGCCGTGCCTTCGTCATGAGAGCGCCCTGCGTGAACACGCCCGCGGTGCACAGTTTGAAAATCATATCCATCCGTTCATTCGGATTGGCAACGCGTGTTTCGATCGAGGCGAGGAATCGCGAGCGTTCGTCGATGCGCTGCGCGACCTTGTCCAGCGCGGACGCGATCTGATTCTTCTGCACATCCTGGAAGCCCGATCGCAGCACGCGCTCCTGCAGCTCCGCCACGCGGCGCAGGCGCATGCGCGTCGGCGAACCGGCGTAGAGCTCGGCCTCGAAGCTGTTAGAGCTGATGATGGGGAGCACGAAGGTCGACAGCGTCCGTTTGTTCTCGGCGCCGACAATGTTCTCCTCCACGGTCAGAAGCCGCTCCAGCCTCTCATCCGGCGTCTTGGCGTTCTGCATGAACTGCAGCAAGGGCTCATGCGTGACGAGGCGCTTCGACCGCTCTTGGAAGGCCGTCATAAGGTCCTCGTGGGAAAGATATTTCCCCTGGCCTCGCACCAGCTTGTTGCCCAGCCGGCGCAACATCTTGAACTCTTCGTCGATGGAGCTGGGGCATAAGCGCTTCATCCCCTTGAGCTCGGTGATGATGCGGCTGGCGATGGATTGGCGGGCATAGGGCAGTTCGTCTCTGGCGAAGAAACGGGTGAGCTCATTGATCCCCTGACCACCCCCTTCCCCGACATGGACTTCATCCCCGAGGAAAAGCTCCACAAGGTTCATCAAGGCGTGGCCGAGATCAGGGTTCTGGCCGAGGAGGTCGGCCAAGGCAGCCGCGCCGGCGAGGATTTCCGAGACCAGCACGTCGATTGCATTGAGCAGAAGCGCGCGGGCTGGCTCCGTCGCGGGCAACTCGGCCATCAGGATCAGGACACTCCGCAGCTTTGCATCCCAGCTTGCCGCCCTCGCCAGATATTTGGCCAGAGCGCCGTTGAGCACATAACGCCCCTCGGGATTCGCTGCCAGGTTCTCCGCCAGCGGACCAAACTGTCCACCCTCCAGAGTCGGAAAAAACCCGCGCCGCTCATCCTTGAAAACGCGTTTCATTGCGGTCGTGCAAAGCTCGTTCAGACTCTTGACGATCTGTGCCACCGAAGATTCGGCTTCCGATGCTTGGGCGACTGCGACCTTCTGGATCGCGTGCTGAAAGACAGTCCCTGTCGCCTCGAATTTCTCCAGCGCTGCTGCGGTGTGAATAAACTCGGTGGGAGTCAGTTTATGTCGCCCAAGCCACTCGGCCATGACTCGGCCCATGGTCGCGCGGGCATGGTAGGAATAGAGGTCGTCTGGCCTGAAACAGGGTGTGGAGCTCGCGCCGTCGTCCAGTTTGGCGTTCTTCTTTTTGCTCTCGGTGGCGCCGTGCTCGAAAATGCTGAGAGACATGTAAGCGCCCGTTTCGGGCTGATGAGTCTCCTTCATCACGCGTACCCCAGCGGCGCCTTCTTCCACCAAGGTTTTGGCGTATTTGACCGCGTCGTCGCGCTGGGCGATCACTTCCATAAGCGACCACCCGCCGCCCCTCCTCATTTTGCGGAAAACCTCGAAATGCACTTCGGACATGTTTTATCCCCGACGGGCAGTTTGCCCGGATCCGGAAAAAGGCTAATGAAATGAGGTTAAGTGCCGGTTAAATGGGCAGCTAACCGGCTGCGGCGGCGTGATGAATTGAAAGATCGCCGATGACGGGCGAAGAACCACACAGGCGGCAGGCGGGGTCCGGCGACACCTTGACGTTGCGAAACCGTCCGCCGAGGGCATCATAGATCAGCAAGTGGCCCGCCATACTGTCGCCGATTCCAAGGATTTCCTTCATGACTTCAAGCGCTTGAAGGGTCCCCATGACACCCGCAACCGCGCCGAGCACGCCCGTCTCGCTACAATTTGGCGCCGCCTCGCGCGGTGGGGGCTCGGGGAACAGGCAGCGATAACAGGGAAAGCGGCCTTTGCCGTCCCAGGCCTTATAGGTCGCCAGCTGGCCGTCGAACTCGGTCACCGCGGCCGAGACCAGCGTCCGCCTCGCAAAATAGGCCGCGTCATTGACCAGAAACCGCGTTCCGAAATTGTCCGAGCCGTCTGCAATGACATCATAGGCCCCGATCAGCGACGCTGCGTTGGCGGCTGTCAGACGCTCCGCGTAAGGGACCAGCTTGACGTCGGGATTGATCGAGCGGGCGGAATCGCTGGCAGAATCGGTCTTCAGCCGCCCAACATCGCATGTCCGGTGGGCGATCTGACGCTGCAGGTTGGAGAGGCTAACACGATCGAAATCCACGATGCCGATGGTGCCGATACCGGCCGCGGCGAGATAAAGGATGAGGGGACTGCCCAACCCGCCCGCCCCGATGACCAGCACCCGCGCGGCCAAGAGCTTGGCCTGACCTGAGCCGCCGACTTCGCGAAGCACGATGTGCCTAGCATAGCGTTCGAGTTGCTCATCGGTCACGGACATAAGGCCCTCTTAACATGGCGCGGCCACCCCCGTCATAAATGTGATGAAGGGGGCCTATTAACTAGCCTAGGAGGCGGTCATTGCGGCACTTTGCCCAGCAAACTATCTTGTCCGGCAGCTAGGTTGGACCCATAAAGCGGCAGGGATCGCGGGGTTTGGAGGCGCGCGTTCCTTGATGTCCAGGGTTAACCCACGGCATCAGACGCAGCGGGAGAGTTAGGGATGGGCGCTTTGCGCCAGCCGATTGGGAGAGCCATCGGCGGACGCAGACGGCTTTCAAAATAGAGCCGGCAGGCTGGCGCAGCCTTTCAGGGGCGCGGCCTGCTCTTGCCGCGATCCCTGCAAAGCGGAGCGCGAGCCAAGCGACCGGCCATCTAAGAAGAGGTGAGGATGACTGTACCAATAGCTGTTCCGAAGAGTCCGACAGGCAACAAAAAACTCCTCGCTTGGGTCGACGAGATCGCGGCGAAGTGCCAACCCGATCGGATTTATTGGTGCGACGGTTCGCAAGGCGAATATGACCGCCTCTGTGCCGAGATGGTGAAGGGTGGCACCCTCATCAAGCTCAACCCGGCCAAACGCCCGAATTCCTATCTTTGCCGTTCCGATCCCGCCGACGTGGCGCGCGTCGAGGACCGCACCTTTATCTGCTCCGCCGAGAAAATCGACGCCGGTCCGAACAACAATTGGATAGACCCGAAGGTTATGCGCGCCACGCTCGATCGGTTGTTTGCGGGCTCGATGCGCGGCCGGACTATGTATGTCATCCCCTTCAGCATGGGCCCCCTCGGCTCGCCGATTTCACATG
>DASQIQ010000361.1:0-1868 GCA_035631495.1 Micropepsaceae bacterium | reverse complement strand
TGGAGATGACGGAAATCCAGACCCGGCTTCTGGCGGAGCACGGTCCCGCAGTGATCTTCGAGAATCCCATCAAATCGGACGGCACGCGTTCTCCCATTCCGGTGCTGGTCAATCTATTCGGCACGGTCAAGCGCGTCGCGATGGGCGTGACTTTAGGCGGTATCGAACGCAGCGATGCGAAGTCCTTGCGCGAGGTGGGGGAGCTGCTGGCGACATTGCGCCAACCCGAGCCGCCGCGAAGCATCGGCGAAGCCTTCGAGCTCTTGCCGCTCGCCAAAACTTTCATGGCGATGAAGCCCAAGACGGTGGGCCGACCGCCCTGTCAGCAGATCGTGCTCAAAGATTCCGACATCGATCTCTCCCTTTTGCCGATTCAAACCTGCTGGCCGGGCGAGCCCGCGCCCCTGATCACCTGGCCGCTGGTGGTGACCAAGGGGCCGAGCGATGCCCGCGAGGACAATTTCAATCTCGGCATCTATCGCATGCAGGTGCTCAACAAGACCCAGACCATCATGCGCTGGCTCCGCCATCGGGGCGGCGCACAGCATTACCGGCGCTGGGCGAAGGAGAACCCAGGCCCCCTGCCCGCCGCTGTGGTGATCGGCGCCGATCCTGGCACCACCATCGCCGCGGTGACGCCCGTTCCTGAAACGCTTTCCGAGTATCAATTCGCCGGCCTGCTGCGCGGGAGCCGTGTCGAGCTTGCCGAATGCGTCAGCCAGCCGCTGAAAGTCCCCGCCGAAGCCGAAATCGTCATCGAAGGCACGGTTTCGCTCACCGAGATGCGCGACGAAGGCCCGTATGGCGACCACACGGGCTATTACAACGCGGTCGAGCAATTCCCCGTCTTCACGGCGAGCGCGATCACCATGCGGAAGGACCCGATCTATCTTTCGACCTTCACTGGCCGTCCGCCGGACGAGCCCTCGACCCTGGGCGAAGCGCTGAACGAAGTGTTCATCCCGTTGCTGCAGCAGCAATTCCCCGAGATCGTGGATTTTTGGCTGCCACCCGAGGGCTGTTCCTACCGCATCGCGATCGTCAGTATAAGGAAGGCATACCCCGGCCACGCCAAACGCGTGATGATGGCGGTGTGGTCCTATTTGCGTCAGTTCATGTACACGAAATGGGTGATCGTGGTGGACGAGGACATCGACGCGCGCGATTGGAAAGACGTCATGTGGGCTGTGGCGACGCGCATGGACCCGGCGCGCGACATCACACTGATCGAGGGAACGCCGATCGATTACCTCGATTTCGCCGCGCCCGAATCCGGCCTCGGCTCCAAAATCGGCCTGGACGCGACCAACAAATGGCCGCCCGAAGTCAAACGCGAATGGGGCCGTGAAATCCGCATGAGCGAGGACATCGTGCGCACCGTTACCGACAAATGGCCACGCTTAGGTCTTCCGGGCTCCGGCAAACCCATCTGGAAGTGATTTGACAAAGCCGAAAAATAACCATAACAATAACAATACTTATTGTTGTGGAGGTCGCCATGGCTGGTCGTCCTGAGAAATTTCCTGCTTTACGCAAGTACCTCGAAAATAAAGCAAACGAGTATCGTGATAGCGGTGAGACCGAACCGCTTCCCATGACATTCAGCAAAATTGAAGCGCTCGGGGACGCTCTTCCGCCCTCCGCCCGCAAACACCGCGCCTGGTGGGCTAATGGCGGTGCCAACAAGCCGTGGGAACCCGCGGGATTTCGCACGGAGGATGTTGACATGGAACGGCAGACTCTCAGCTTTCGGTACAAGGGGGACATTTCTCCTAAGGGCCGCGCCCGCCGGGAAGAAAAGATCAAGGCGAGCAAGGCTGCCTTTCAGCAAAAAAAATCGGACCTTCGCCTTCGGGGAGTTTTAGTGT
>DASQIQ010000360.1:0-2963 GCA_035631495.1 Micropepsaceae bacterium | reverse complement strand
GCGCGACGGCTGGATGGCCGGGTCGAGCCCGGCCATGGTGAGGGGAGATTATGAGCATTTCCAATCCAAGACGACTATCGCCACCAAACTATCGCAGGCGAGAGGCGAACGGCAAAGCGCCGCAACCTGACGGACTTTGCGGGACTGCCGGTTTTGGGCTTATGTGCGCGCGAAGCCGCAGAAGGCTAAGTCATGTCCGAGCCGTCGAACACGCCCGAATCCCCCTTGCCGCTGGCCGGCGTGCGGGTGCTCGACGTCAGCCAGGTGATGGCTGGCCCGTTCTGTTCCATGCTGCTGGGCGACATGGGGGCGGACGTCATCAAGATCGAGCCGCCCGATGGGGGCGACCAGACGCGCCGGGCGATGGGCTTCAAGCTCAAGGGCAATGACAGCCTCGGCTTCTTCAATCTCAACCGCAACAAGCGCAGCCTCGTGCTCGATCTCAAGAGCAAAGCAGCGCGCGAGGTTTTCTACCGTCTGGTTGAGACCTCGGACATGCTGGTCGAGAATTACCGCCCGGGCGTCACCAAGCGGCTGGGCATCGATTACCCGACCCTGAACGCGATCAATCCGCGCCTGATCTATGCCAGCATTTCAGGCTTCGGCCAGACCGGGCCATGGTCCCAGCGCCCGGGCTTCGACCTGATCGCGCAGGCCATGGCCGGGGTGATGAGCATCACCGGCCAGCCCGATGGGCCGCCGACCAAATCGGGCGTACCGGTCTCGGACATCGGCTGCGCGCTGTTCGCCCTTTACGGGATTCTCGCGGCCTATATCGGGCGCGAGAAGACCGGCCGCGGCCAATATGTCGATGCCTCTCTGTTCGAAGCGGCGATCGCCTTCAGCATCTGGGACATTTCCGAATATTGGGGCACCGGCCGCGTGCCGACGCCGCTCGGAACCGCCAACCGTTTCAGCGCGCCCTATCAGGCGGTGCGCGCGAAGGATGCGTTCTTCGTCATGGGGGCGAACAGCAACCGGCTCTGGCAGACCCTGTGTGAGGTGCTGGAACGCGGCGATCTTCTCGGCGATGCGCGCTTCAAGACCATTGCGGACCGGCTGCTCCATCGCGCCGTTTTGATCGAAGAGCTGGAGAAATCCTTCGCGACGCGCAACGCCGCGGATTGGATCGATATCTTGCTTAGCGCCGGCATCCCGGCCGGACCCATCCTCAATTATGCGCAGGCCCTGGCGAGCGATCATGCGCGCGCGCGCGAAGCGGTGATGGAAATCGACCATCCGATCGAAGGCAAAGTGAAATCCATCGGCTTTCCGGTCAAACTGTCCGAGACCAAGCAGCGCGTGCGCCGTCCTCCGCCACTGCTCGGAGAGCACAATGAGGAGATTCTGGTGGAGCTTGGAATCGATTCCGAAACGCGCGAAAAGCTCCGCGCAGAAAGAGCAAAGCCATGAGCGAAGGGCGCGTCCGCTACAGCAAGGCCGAAGGCGTCGCGACGGTGGTGTTCGATCGTCCCGATGCGCGCAACGCCATGACCTGGGCGATGTATGCCGAGCTCGCAACGGCGTGCGAGTCCATTTCTGCCGATGACGAAGTGCGCGTCGCCGTGTTCCGCGGCGCCGGCGGCGCCTTTGTCGCGGGAACCGACATTCAGCAATTCACCGCCTTTGCCGGTGGCGAGGACGGCATCGCCTACGAAAAGCGAATCAATGCAGCCATCAGCCAGGTCGAAAACCTCGCCAAACCGGTGATCGCCGTGGTGGAAGGGGCCTGCGTCGGCGGCGGCATCATGATCGCGGCGGCTTGCGATTTTCGTATCGCGACGGCGGCGGCGCGCTTTGGCGTGCCGATTGCGCGCACGCTCGGTAATTGCATCTCGGTGGAAAATACGGCGCGGCTTGTGGCCCAGTTCGGGGCCGGGCGCACCAAGCGCATGCTGATGTTGGCGGAATTGATTTCCGCCGAAGAAGCGGCTGGCTGCGGCTTCGTCGATATTCTGGCGGCGCCCGCCGAGATCGAGGCCAGGCTCGCGGAGATGTGCCGCCGCCTGCTGGGTCACGCGCCGCTGACAATGCGCGCCGCCAAGGAGGCTATAAGGCGCGTCACGATGGAGAGCCTTCCCAAGGGCGAGGATTTGGTCCGCCTCTGCTATGGCAGCGCGGATTTCAAAGAGGGCGTGGATGCGTTCCTCGCCAAGCGGTCTCCGGAATGGCGCGGCCGCTAGTCCCAAATCAGGCGATTGGCGTTATAAACACGCGAGCAGAATCGAAGCGGAAGGTGATCCATGTCCCAGAAGAATAGGCTGTTGCGTTCCGCCGTCGTTTCGTCGCTGGCCGTTTTGGCGCTTCTGACACCTGCTTTGGCGCGGCAATGGAACCCGGACTCGCGTGGCGCCGCGGTCGATTACACGCAAATCATCCACACCAAGGGCCCCGGGCAGGTGGTGTTCGTGTGGTGGGTGGTTCCGGAGACCTTCGCCGGCGCCCCCAACGCGCAATCCATCCAGGACGCGCTCTCACGCTATGTGGTGATCGGGATTGCCGATGGCCGCGCCCCCGGACCTGGAGCACCGATGACCTTTACCCCGGTACCGGATTTGAAGATTGCCGATGCGGGAGGGCGCCAGTTCTCGCCGCTCGCGGCAAATGCGACGCCGCCCGAAATGACGCAAACGATTACCACCCTGCAAGGACTCGCGCGCCAGAATCTGGGACCGGTCGGACAGGGCATGCGCTGGTTTGTGTACGACGGCAGCATGATCCATAGCTGCCAGCCGGGCAAATTGTCCGTGCCCTATGGCGGAGAAACCTACACCTACGACACGCCCATTCCCGGCTGCGCAAAACCATAACGACGTTGGCGATCTGCCATTGGGGTGAGATTTGACGCGCCGGGATTTCGCCTCTTCATCTCCCCTCGTGCCGGTTATCCTGACGATCGTGGCCATCGTCTCGATCCAGCTCGGCGCGGCGATTGCGAAAACCTTGTTCTCTCGCATCGGGCC
>DASQIQ010000359.1:0-10018 GCA_035631495.1 Micropepsaceae bacterium | reverse complement strand
TCGCGGGAATTGTTCTCGGACCCCGAGATACGGCGCTTCGCCATCCAGGAAGCCGCGGCGGCCATGCGTGCGGGCGACCTGCCCGGATCGAACGAAGCGGAGAGGAATGCGCAGATCGATCGCGCGATCGCCGAACTCGAGCGTCAGATCGCGAAGCTTTCGACCCAGGGCCCCGCGTCCCGTCCCGAACTGCTCGCTTCGCGCTTCGATCGCGTGGTGCTTCTGGGAGACCGTGGCCGCGTGGATGACATCATCGCCGAATATCAGGCCTTCCTGCGCGAGCGCATTGATCCTCCCGCTTATGTGCTGAAAGTGATCGCCGACGCCTATGAGACCCGCCGGGATCCGCAGACCGCGCGCAGGCTCTACGAGGCAGCGCTCGCCGGCGCGCCGGACGATTTTCAAGCTCGGATCGGACTTTTCTATGCCGAGATCGAATCGGAGGATTTCGACGCGGCCTTCAACACCATCGACAGGCTGGCGGCGGAACAGGTTGAGTTCGTGCAAATGGGGGTCGCGGCGGCGCCGGTTTTGAATCCCGCCTGGTTGCGCGCCCAGCTGGCGGCCGCCATGGCGCGCTATTACGCCGGCGATGCGGCAGAGGCCGAGAAGCGCGTCCGAAGCCTGATCGCGCTTGCTCCTGAGAATGCATCCCTGAAACAGGCCCTCGGCTCGATCCTGACCGGACGCGGCAAACCGCGCGCAGCGGACGCGCAATTCGCCACGGCCCAGAGGACCAATCCGAACGACATCGACATCGCAGCATCGCGCGCCGACATCGCCGTCACGCTCGGCGATCGCGCGGGCGGTGCGGCTGCCTTGGACGGAGTCCGCCTGCGCGCGCCGACGAACCGGTCTGTCCAGCGGCTTAGCGATAGACTCGATATCATCGGCCGGCCGGAGGCGATACTGCGCTTCAACGGGACTTTCCAGGGCGCGAACGTGCCTGTGGGCGGCGACAGTTTCTCGCTCGATGCGCAGTTCTTTTCCGCGCCGATCAAAAATGCCTACCGGCTCTATGTCAGTTACGGCTTTGCCACCGCGAAGCTGCCGGAAGGAGACATTATCAACCATCACGCCGCGCTCGGGTTGGAATATACCGCGCGGGATTTCGGGGCGAGTGCGGAGGTCACACAGGACAGCGCTCCACGTTGGCTCACCGGTGTGCGCGGGTCGCTCGCCTGGGCACTCTCCGATGCATGGCGGATTTCGACTTTCGCGCAGCTCTACTCGTCCGACACGCCGCTGCGCGCGATGAAGCACGATATCACGGCAAATTCTTGGGGTGCGCGGCTCAACTACAGCCCGAGCGATAGACAAGCCTACAATTTGTTGACCGAGATGGTGACGTTTTCCGATTCCAATGTGCGCACGGTCGTGGATGCGAATTCGACGCAGCGTCTGTTCACATCGCCCCATTTGACGCTGGACGCGATTCCGGAACTTTACGCCTCGTGGAACACGCTGCGCGATGCCCCTTACTACAATCCGCTCGATGACCTCTCCGGCTCGCTGAGCGTGGTGGCGAATCAGATCCTGTATCGGCGCTACAGCTTCGTCTATTCGCACAATCTCGGTGTGAGCGCCGGTGAATATTGGGAGCATGGCTTTGGGGGCCGCTTGGCGGCGAGCCTGACCTACGAACAACGCCTGAGAATGAACGATGTTTGGGAAGGATCGCTCGGCGTGCGTTACAGACGGCAGCCTTACGACGGGCATGGAGAAGACAGCCTATCCCTGTTCGCCGGCATCGATTGGAGATTTTGACGATGTTCGCGTTCCACGCCGGATAGATCGTGTCCGATCAATTTCTCAGCGTCATCGTCGTAGGTCTGATCGTAGGGACGATCGGGGCCTTTCAAGCTTTGCAAGATTTCATCTTCTTCTATCCGCTTTTCATGTCGTTCATTTGGACCTTCGGCGCGATCTATTACTATTTTCACTGGGAACGGGAGGCCCAAATGCCGGACTCCCCGCCGGTCCTGTCGTCGGCGCCCATGGTGTCGATCGTCGTCCCCTGCTTCAACGAAGAAGCCAACGTGCGTGAGACCATTCAATCTTTGGTTTCCCAGAATTATCCGCACTTTGAGGTCGTCGCGGTAAACGACGGCTCGCGCGATCGGACCGCGGCGATTCTGGACGAGCTCTGCTCGCTTTATCCGGCTCTGCGCGTCATTCATTTCGCGCAGAACCAAGGCAAGGGATTGGCGTTGCGCATGGGCGTTCTGGCTGCACGCGCAGAATTCATTGTCTGCATAGATGGCGACAGCATTCTGCATCCAAACGCCACCGGCTATCTGGTTCAGCCCATGATCGACAATCCCCGCGTCGGCGCGATCACGGGCAATCCGCGCATTCGAACCCGCTCGTCGCTGATCGGCCGCATCCAGGTCGGCGAGTTCTCTTCGATCGTGGGAATGATCAAGCGCGCCCAACGCATATACGGACGCATTTTTACCGTCTCGGGAGTCGTAACGGCGTTCCGTAAGCAGGCGCTCCATCGCGTCGGCTATTGGAGCTTGAACATGGTGACGGAAGACATCGATGTGAGCTGGCAGCTCCAGCGCGACCATTGGGGCATCATGTATGCGCCCAACGCGCTTTGCTGGATTTTGATGCCCGAAACGCTGCACGGTTTGTGGCGTCAGCGGCTGCGTTGGGCGCAAGGAGGCGCCGAAGTCTGCCTGAAGAACATCGGGAGTCTCTGGCGTTGGCGATTGCGGCGGATGTGGCCGTTGCTGTTTGAATATTGCATCAGCGTCGCATGGGCTTTTGCGTTCGTCCTGACGGTGGCGCTCTGGTTCATCGGCAAGTTTGCCTATCTTCCGCCGGGAATGCATGTGGACACGATTTTCCCGCCGGCATTCACCGGTCTTGTTCTCGGGACAACCTGCCTGCTGCAATTCGCTGCCAGTGTCATTATCGAGTCGCGCTACGAGCCGAGACTTTGGCGCCAGATTGTCTGGACGATTTGGTATCCGACGGCATATTGGGCGATCATTGCCGCGACGAGCGTTGTCGGTTTTCCCAAAGCGCTGGCCAAACGCCGCTCTTTGCGCGCCGCCTGGGTTAGCCCCGACCGGGGGATACGGCCATCGTAGAGGATCCCATCATACGGGCCGGCGCACACCGGCGCCCTTCATTACGGGTCTTGGATGCGATTTTCACGCTTCTGCTCTGGGCCGGATATTTCTACTTGATGCGGCATGTCCTCTCGGTCGCGCTGACGTATTTCGGGTTCGCTGCGCCCTGGGGTTTGCAATATGGCGAGCTTCGTGTCGCCGATGTTCTTCAGAATCTGCGGACCTATGGAGTCGTAATTCTGATCAATGCGGCCGTGTTCGCGGAATGGGCGCTGTACAATCAAGTGATGTTCGGGAGCCGCACCCGGCGGCGCAGGTCCGAGCCGATCACCCCAGCCGAAATGGCTGTATTCTTCGGTCTCACTCCCGATCAAGTCACGGCCTGCCAAGCGGTCCGGCGCAACATGATGGTGCACGACGAAGCCGGGTATCTCACCGAGTCTGACGCGTTCACGAAGCCCAAGCGGCAATAGGAACTTGGCGTCACTTCGTGTTTACCCATCGCCAACCTTAACCACGGCAGTACAACCACCTTGACTTAACTTTATCGAACCGCGTTTCTTGTAGCGACGTGGCTCCTTGCGCGCTCCAGCATTAACGATACGCGAGGCGAACGGAAATTCGATCAGCGCGAATGCCGCTGAACGACACAGAGGCATAGGATGAGTGCACGGGTTATGAAGCCCCTTTTCGCTGGCATCTTGGTGGCCTGCCTCGCGGCTGCGCCTTCGGCTTGGGCCAATCTCCTGGTGAACGGAAGCTTTGAAGAACCGACCGTACCCGGAACGTCAACATGCGGCCCTTATTCCAATTGCCTTGGCTTCAACGTCGGAGACGATATCGCCGGCTGGACCGTTATCGGCAAAGGCGGCGCGCCTGGTGCTGCCGTCGTGATGTCGCTCGGGAGCAATTACACCGAACCCGACAATAGCGGGAACAACGCCATCCTTCATTTCTATCCGGCGCACGGGTTCCAGGCCCTCGACCTGACCGGCGAAGGCAACCAAGGGCTCACCAACGGAATCAAACAAAGCGTCACGACAATTGCAGGAAATCCTTACCAGCTCTCCTTCTTCGTCGGACATCAATATGACCAGGCCCCAGGTTATGCCGGCCCGGCCTCAGTGGTTCTTTACATCGATGGGATCGAGATCGAGACGCTGACCAATCCGAACGACACGGCCGAAAACATCAACTGGATGCAATTCATCTATGATTTCACCGCGCCGACAAACTTCACCACTATCGCGTTCCTCAACGGTACCCCACTCGGGAACAATTATGCCGGGCTGGACAACGTCATTTTTACGGCGCTGACCATCACTGTCCCCGAGCCAGGCACGCTGGCCCTGGTTCTGGGAGGACTCGCTATCCTGTTGATCTTACGCCGACGCAAAGCGGCCCAGACGGCCTAATCCTTCCATAAGCGGACGATAATGGCCCCGGGGAACCCGGGGCCATATCGAGCGGAAGGACTCAGCGGCCACGAAATCCGCGATCCGAACCACGGTGGTCGTCGCGGTCAAAATGCCGGTCCTCACGATCCCACCCACGTCCGCGGTAGAAATCCCGCACGGGAATCCAGACCTGACGATGCAGGTACGGATCCCAGCGCCAAAAGCCGCCGCGATAATCGTCTCTATCCACATAGACGCGCTGGCCCACGGGATTCCCGAAATAGAAGCCGAAGCTCGATTGGGCATTGGCGGGCGTCGCAACGGCCAGGGCGGTTCCCGCCAGCATCGCTATGCCAAAAATCGTTTTTGTAAGGGTTCTCATCTGTGTCTCCATCGAAGGGTTTCTCGTCCCTACGATGCGACTATGGCGAAATGGCTTTGAACCACCTCTGAATGGGCCATTCAGATTGGCGTCATGAAACAAGGCATTGATTCGCATTCTTAAAAGGAGCGGGCCGCGGGGTTTCAGCTCCCGCGGTGGCGCCGCTGCAGTGGTCTTGCGGCCGTAGGTAGGCCATTCAACGCGACGCCGAAATGGCGTCCCTGGCCAAACTGAAAGCCGAATGTTTTGCAGCGTTTCAGCTTTTCCGGGCTGTCGATCCACTCTGCGATGGTTTCGACGCCGAGCTCGCTGCAGCTGGCGAGCACACTTCGCACGAGCGCGTCTTCGCGAGCGGATTTTCCGAGCTTCTCGATCAGTCCGCCGTCCACCTTTACGAAATCCACGGTCAGCCCGTGCAGATATTGCAGCGTGGCGGCGCCCGCGCCGAAATCGTCGATACCGACGCGATATCCCATTCTTCGCAAGATCTGAATGGCCCGATCTGCCGCGACGAGATCCGGCAGCTCCACCGTTTCCGTCACTTCGATCAAGACGCGTTTGGCGAGCGCGCTCCTGCGCATCAGAAGGGCCGACAAAAGCGAAAACGACGATGGATCGGAGATGCTCCGCGCTGAGATGTTTATGGCGATGCGAGTACCTGCGGAGTCTTCCTCCAGGAGATTGAAGGCCTTCATGATCAGAGCCAGATCGAAGGAATCGGCCAATTCGAGATCTTCGGCGAAGCGGATCGTGTCCGCGGGGCTGTGACCCGATCGAAAACGCGTCAAGGCTTCGTAATGCGTCACGGCACCGGTTTTCAATTCGACGATGGGTTCGAATACGAGATCGAAGTTGCCCTCGGCAACGGTGGTGCAGAAGTGCTGCGCCCGCGCGACGGTTTCGTCCATCATGGTTTCGAAAATCTGCGCCAGGTCGGCTCCCGGCAGGGTCTTGTGCTTGCCTTGGGCAAATCGCTCGATCACGTGGCGCAACGCAAGAATGTTCTGCTCCGGCGAGAGATTGCGGCCTTTGAGCGATAAGAGAACCTGTTCCATCTCAAGATTGTTGATTCCGCGCTCGCGCGCGGGATTTTGGATGCGGTCGGCAAGCTTACCCGCGGCATTGAGAGTCTCTGTGACGACGCCGAAGCCCGTCGCCGACACACGCGCCGCGACTCCGCCCTCCATGGTTTTCAAATTCGTGCCGATCGCCGCCATCAAACCGGCGGCAGCTTCGGGCGAAAGACTGGCGCAGATTTCATTCAGATTGGCGACGTTGACCAGCGCCATGGCGCTTTCGCCTCCAATCTTGTTGCCGGCCGCAGAAACAAAAGCACTGCGATCCACCAGGCCGGTCTCCGCATCGATGCCGGCAATCGCGGCGCGGTTGCCACGCTTGGCTAGTGCGCAGGAGATGCGGTTGTTTTGCGGCAGGTAGCACAGGGAGAGCGTGGCTTTGTCGCCGGACGCCAGGGTTATGGTCAGCGGACCGACGCGCTCTCCCGCCGAGAGTCCGCGCACGATGATCGTGAAGCGCGCTCTTTCATTTTCACGGAACAGTTCAGCGGCGGGTTTTCCCGCCAACTCGGAACTGTCGGAGTAACCTGTGATCGCGCCTGTGGCGAAAAGAACCGTACCCGCGCGGTCCACCTCGAAAAGGAGATCGGCACCGGCAAATGCAAAAGCCAAAAGGCGGGCCGGTTCAATCATCTATGCGGTCCTTGAGCACGCCAAGGTTGCACAGAAACTCTTAGCAGGAAGTGAATTTCGGCCGCGCCTGGCTGGTCCGAAAGGGTTCCGGGGGCCGGATTGATTCCTAGGGCCGGACGAGCCAGCGCACCACGCTGAAATGGGCGGCGGCCAATTGCCGTGGCAGCTCCAGATGGCCGTAATGGGTCATCGGCGGGTCCCAATTGATGAGCCGAATTTGCGCATTCGGATTCTTTGCCCGGTACTCGTTGGCGACGAATACCTCGATGCTCTTCATAGGTTCTTCAGGGTTCCAGTGATTGCGGTCGAAATGGGCGGTGGTCCAAACCATGCGCTGAAAGCCGTCCATGCGCGTGAAATTGGTGACATACAGGTCCTTTTCCACATCTTCGGCCGGGATGCCCCATGGATTGCCGGTCCGTTTTAGGACGGATTCGATCTCGGTCTCGACCCAGGCCTTCTCGCCCAGTTCCGCGCCATGTTCGAGGTTCTGAAGCTGCTGCTTGAAATTGGGCCGCCGGCGCCCCTCCGCGGCGAGCCAACGCTCGGCGATCTGAAGATGGGACATGCCGGGCTCATAGAGCGGATTGAGAAAGCCGCTATAGCCGCGCGAATAGCTGGCAGGATCGCGCCGTTCCAATATGGTGAGCGAAACCTTTCCGCCCGGCCCCGACGCGCCGCCCCGGTTTGGGACATCTTTGCCCCTGACGGTGCGCAAGAGCTCGAGGCGGGCCGGCCCACCGCTACCCCAGCCAAGATAGCGGCCTTTGAGTCGCGCGCGTAAGTCCGGATCTTGATAAGCGAGCATCGAAAGCTCGCCGGATGTGGAATGGCCGATGAGCAGAATGTCGCCGGTGGTGTTCTTGCTCACCAGCGCTTTGAGGCCCTGCATGATGAGGCTGTTGGTGTAGATGGCGTTGCGGACTTCCGATTCGGCAAGCGGCAATTCACGATCGATGAGATAGGCGGGCTGCCGCTTCACATCGGCTATCGGCTGTTCCCAACCGCCATATTTGAAATTCCCCGGGATGGTGACGATCATGACGTTGAGCTTCTGCGCGAGATATTGCGCCCAACCGGGACGGTTCTTCAGATCGACGAAGAACTCGTAGAAATTGGCCGCGCCGCCATTCATGATGATGAACCAGGGATAGTTCTTCGCCTCCGGATCAAGACTCGTGAGGCGCAATCCCGTGATGTCCCAATCGAGATTGTAGCGGGCAAAGCGCTCGACCACCCAGTCGGCCTTGTAGCCGAGCTGCTGCGCGGGAAGCTTCGCCACATCGCGCGGATCGAAAGCGCCGCCGGGAGCTTTTTCCGCCAGCGCCGTGACCGCCCGCCCAGCGTCCGGTAGATCGAAGCCGGCGCCCAGCGCACGGAAATCGGATTCCGCGAGCGATACGTAGGGAGATTTGGAATCATCGAGCAGGGTCCAGATTTTCTGCTCGAGAGTCTGTGTCTGCGCCATGGTCCCCCCGATGGGAGCAAACGCCACGAGGAAAGCCATCACGCCCCCGAAGCTTTTCCTCATGGCTGCCCCCTATAAATGTGCGATGCGTGCGGCCGTTTCTCATGCTCACGCCCGGCACAAATTAGCCTCTTGGTCTTGCGGCTGAAAGGCGCCTGTATTCTCGGCACAAATGAAGAGCCCCGGCTCGAAATCGAGTCCGGGGCTCTTTTGGGTGTTTACCCGTCCGCTCCAGGAGCGGCTTTTCAAAAGCGATGCCCGTAAAGAGCTTCGCAGTTCATGAGGATAGATTTTGGTTGGCGGCTTGGATCGTCCCGATCGGGATATGCGCTGCAGCGCCGTCAAGCCGTGGCCTCGCGCGCTCGCGAGACCCTTTACTCTGGCCCGGTGGAATCTCCATGCGCGCATCCTTTCGCGTTAGGTTGCACCTGTGCCGCGAAATCTCCTATGGCCTTTCAACCCCGATGCCGATCGCGGGAATGGCCCGAAAAACATACGGCACACATAATCTACTCCCGCAGGATCGCCGTATCAAGAATGCTGCCGTTCACAGTTTGGGAAAGTGCCAAATTTGCACGTTTCCTCGCCTTCGCTATGCTGCGCCAAAGCTTGGCGCAATTGAGGATTGACGCATGCCGTTGCATGACGATGGCCAGGACGGCGGCGGACCGGGAAGACGTCTACCGTCGTTGAATGTGCTCGGAGGCAAGTTGGAGATCTGTTCCATCCGCCCGATGACGGGATTTTTCCGCAACGGCTGCTGCGATACGAGCGCCGAGGATTTCGGCAGCCATACCGTCTGCGTGGTCGTGACGGCCGACTTCCTGGCGTTCTCGAAATCACGCGGCAATGATCTTTCAACGCCTATGCCGGCTTTCGGATTCGCCGGTTTGAAGCCGGATGATCGCTGGTGCCTCTGCGCACCGCGCTGGCAGGAGGCCCTCGAACATGGCAAAGCACCGCGCGTCGTGTTGCGCGCGACACATCAGGGCGCCCTCAGCCATTGTGCCTTGGCCGATTTGAAACGGCACGCGATCGATCTTGCGTAATCCTTCGGCTCATCGCGAATCCGGCAAGAGCAGCGCATTCGTGCCGCATGACATCGCCGCTACCATTCGTGGGAATGGCTCGGGGCCGCTTGCGGGTCTGACCGTCGCAGTCAAGGACATGTACGACATCGCCGGCCAAAGAACCGGTGGCGGCAGTCCGGAGTGGCTTTCGGATCAAGCGCCCGCCGGACGAAACGCCGCCGCCATCGAACGCTTGCTTGCGGGCGGCGCCGATATCATCGGCAAGACCGTGTGCGATGAATTCTTCTTCAGCCTGACGGGAGCAAATGCCCATTACGGCACGCCGGTGAATGTTCGCGCGCCCGGACGCTTCCCCGGCGGTTCGTCGAGCGGTTCGGCGGCGGCGGTTGCGGCGGGCGCGTGCGATATCGCACTGGGCAGCGATACGGGGGGCTCGGTCCGCGTTCCCGGCGGGTTTTGCGGCATATACGGCATTCGCCCGACGCACGGCCGTGTCGATGCCGCGGGAGCGATGGCGATGTCGCCGACCTTCGATACGGTTGGCTGGTTCGCACACAGCGCGGGACTCTTGCGCAAAACCGGCGCGGTGTTGCTTGAACTGGCGGGCGAGCAGCGCCGGCCAGTATCCCAAGTGCTTGTGCTTCAAGACGCGTTCACTCTGGCAGACGCTCCACTCGCCGGTGCCTTGCGCGAATTCCTCGAACGCGCGTCATCCGAACTTCCGCCGCAGGAGCATGCGATCATCGCGGCCGATGGTTTCGATGATTGGCGCAATTGCTTTCGCACCATCCAGGGGCGCGAGATCTGGGCGATCTACGGCGCATGGATCGAGGCACACAAGCCGCGCTTTGGCCCCGGCATCCGCGAACGCATGGCCTATGCTGCGACCATTTCGGAGGATGCCGCTGCGTCCGCGCGAAAGAATTTCTCAATCGCCCGCGCGGAGAT
>DASQIQ010000358.1:0-6485 GCA_035631495.1 Micropepsaceae bacterium | reverse complement strand
CAGCCATACCCGCGCGTCAATCGGGCGCTGTGGTCACGTTGTTCCTGGCCGGCGCGTTCGCCAATTTTCTGAATTGGGGATTCGGTCTGGTGGTGGGCGCGCTTCTGGCGCGCGAGATGGCCAAGCGCATTCGCGACGTCGACTTCGGCCTGCTCGTCGCGGTCGCCTATATGGGCAACATGGTTTGGGCATCGGGCCTTTCGAGCTCCATTGCGCTTGCTTCCGCGACGCCCGGCAGCGCTCTCAACATCATCGAAAAGGTGACGGGGCGCATTGCCGGACTGAACGAGACGATCTTTACCGCTTACAATCTGGTTCCGACGATCCTCATATTTTGCTTGATCCCACTGATGCTGGTCGCCATCGCGCCCGGCGAAGGGGAGATGAAACGCATCGACCCCGAGCTCCTGAAGCGCCAGGACGCGTCCCCCGAACTCGAATCGCGGCCCAAGAATTTCGCCAGCGTGCTCGAAGACACGCCGCTGTTCACGCTCCTGCTTGTCGCCATGGGCATCGCCTATCACTGTAACATCATCGCCACGCGCGGCTTCACCCTCGACATCAACGGCATGATCTTCATCGCGCTGATGCTGGGGCTCATTTTCCATTGGCGGCCTATCCGCTATGTGCGCGCCTTCAACAAGGCGGCCCGCACGGTGGGCCCGATCCTGCTGCAGTTTCCGCTCTATGGCGGCATCATGGGAATGATGACCGGAACGGGCCTCGCGGCTGTCATCGCCGAAGCCTTCGTCGCGTTCTCGACGCAGCGCACGCTGCCCTTCTGGTCTTTCATCTCATCGAACATCATCAGCCTGTTCGTTCCGTCGGGCGGCGGCCACTGGGCGGTGCAGGGGCCCTTCATGGTTCCGGCCGCAGTGAATCTTGGCGTCGATCCGGCGCTCACAGCGATGGCGACGGCGATGGGCGAGCAGACGGCGAACATGATCCAGCCGTTCTGGGCGCTTCCCGTGCTCGCCATTGCCGGTCTCGGCATCAAGGACATCATGGGTTATTGCGTGATGGCCCTTCTTGTCGGGCTCCTCATCTATGGCGGCGCACTGTTGGTGTTCGCCTAGAATCCATGCAGGATGGCGCATGGCCGCTCTCCTTAATCGCCGCACGCTGACCATCGAATGGGGACAATGCGATCCGGCCGGCATCGTCTTCTATCCCCAATTTCTGATCATTTTCGATACCAGCACCGGCCTTTTGTTCGCGCGCACCGGCCTCACCCCTTCCGAAATGCGCAAGGCTTACGGCATTCTGGGAATGCCCCTGGTAGAGCTGGGCACGCGGTTCCTCGCGCCCTGCCGATTCGACGATGAGATCATCGTCGAGAGCGAAGTGGGGGAATGGGGCCGCTCGAGCTTCACCGTCCGCCACCGCATCATCAAGGCGGGCGATCTGGCGGTGGAGGGCTTCGAGAAGCGCGTCTGGGCCACGGCCGATCCCGATCATCCAGGAAAGATCAAGGCGCAGCCCATCCCGCGAGACATCATGGCGAGCCTGTCGGATCCCACGGGCGCCACGCTCTGCAAGATTTGACATGCGCAAGACGCGCCCGCGTGTGGTCATTGTGGGCGCGGGCCCCGCGGGACTCTATCTCGCTTATTTGCTGAAGCGCGCGCGAACGGATTTCCAGATCAATGTCATTGAACAGAATCCTCCCGATGCAACTTTCGGCTTTGGGCTGGCTTTTTCGGAACGCGCGCTGGAATTCCTGAAACGGGAGGATGTGGAGACATGGGCTGCCCTACAGGCTGCGCTGGAATTCTGGAGCGACAGCATCCTCTATCTGAACGGGAACGAAATTCGCATCGACGGCATGGGCTATGCCGGAATCGGCCGTTTGCGCTTGCTCGAGATCCTTCGCACGCGCGCGAGCGCGCTTGGAATCGAACCGCTCTATCGGCGCAGCGTCGTCTCTGTCGACGAGTTGGGCGAAGCCGATCTGATCGTTGGGGCCGATGGGGCGAATTCCGTCGTGCGCAAAAGCAAGGAAACGGATTTCGGCACGAGCGTTTTACTCTGCACCAATCGCTTCGCTTGGTATGGCACGGTAAGGCGCTTCGATGCGCTCAGCCACACCTTCATCGAAACGCCCGACGGCGTCTTCAATGCGCACCACCATCGTCACGCGCCCGGCATGAGCACCTTTGTCGTCGAGACCGACGAGGCGACGTTTTCCCGGTGCGGCCTCGATACGATGGATGCGGAAACGGCGCGCGAATTTTGCCAGCGCGTGTTCGCCGAAACACTGGGCGGCGCGCCTCTGATCTCCAACAAATCGATCTGGCGGCAATTTCCGAAAGTCTGGAACCAGCGCTGGTCGGTGGGTAATCGCGTGCTGTTGGGGGACGCCCTGCACACGGCGCATTTTTCCATTGGTTCGGGCACGCGCCTGGCGCTTGAAGATGCAATCGCTCTCGCTCGCAGCCTGGAACACCACCCAGACGACATTCCCGCGGCGCTTGCCGCCTATGAGGAGGCGCGCAAACCCGCTGTGCAAAAGCTCATGGCGGCCGCGAATGCCAGCGCGGACTGGTACGAGCATTTTGCCGGCCATATGGGGCTTGCGCCGCTTGAATTCGCCATGAGCTACATTACGCGCTCCGGCCGAGTCGATTTGGAGCGTCTTCGCAAGACGTCTCCGGCATTCGTCACGGCTTACGAAGCGCAAGTCCAGATGAGGCCACTATGAGCACGACGACGGCATTCGACGACATCATTGTGGAAGCGGAAGAGCGCGTCGCGATTCTCCGGCTGAACGATCCAAAAACCCTCAACGCGATTTCGCCGCGCATGATGGGCGGCCTGTCTCAGGCGCTCTCGCACATTGAAAAACCGGAGCATGGCTTCCGCTGCGCGATCCTCACCGGCAATGGCCGCGCCTTCTGCTCCGGGGCGAACCTCACCACCACGGGGCCGGACGACATCCTGCGCCAGGGCGATCTCGGGCGCGTGCTGCGGGCGAGCTATTATCCGGTGCTGCGGCAGATGCGCAATTTCAAGATGCCCCTGCTCGTTGCGATCAATGGGCCGACGCTCGGTTTCGGTCTTTGCCTTGCGCTGATGGGTGATGTCATCCTCGCTGCGCGCAGTGCATTTTTCCAGCTGACCTTTTCGCGTATCGGGCTGGTGCCCGACGGGGGAGCGCCCTGGCTGCTTCCGCGCATCATCGGCATGGCGCGGACCAAGGAACTGGTGATCCTTGCCGAACGGGTGCCGGCAGAGAAGGCGCTTGCCTGGGGACTCATCAATCAGGTCCATGATGATGATAAACTGCTGGACGCAGCAAAGGCGCTCGCGGTCGAACTCACGCAACGGCCGACCGCGACGCTGTCCCTCATTCGCCGGGCGTATTGGGACAGTCTGGACAACAGCTATGAGGAACAGCTGGAACTGGAAGCCGAGCTTCAAACCCTCGCCGGCAAAACTCAGGATTTCGCGGAAGGCGTGATGGCGTTCCGGGAGAAGAGACTGCCGGTTTTCAAAGGCGCGTAAACCGCTTTAACGCTTTGCGCTGATACGCGGTTGGGATTCCGCGTCGCCTTGGCATAAGCTCGCGGCAAGCATCAATTGATCGAGGGGCCGCATGTCATTGGCAAAAGAAGCATCCGCGAGAGATGCCCGCGAGATTGCGCCGGCCATTCCAGCGACACGATGGGCCCAGCTGGTCCTCGGCTTGATCGCCATGATGTCGATTTCGAGTCCGCAATATGTGTGGACGCTGTTCGTCGCGCCATTCCAGGCTGCGACAGGGGCGAGCCTGCCCGCGATCCAAATCACATTCTCGGTGCTCATCGTGCTGCAGACCTGGCTGGCGCCACTGCAGGGCTGGCTGGTGGATCGATTTGGGCCGAAATTCCTGATCGCCACGGGCGCTGCGCTGACGGGACTTGGCTTCGTGCTCTCCGCGCAGGCGACCACGGCTTGGGCGCTTTATCTTTCCTATGGCGGCTTATGCGGATTCGGCACAGGCATCGTCTATATCGGCATCATCGGCCTGATGGTGAAATGGTTTCCCGATCGCCGCGGTTTCGCCGTGGGCCTCGCCGCGGCGGGCTACGGGTTCGGCGCGATTCTGACAACCTTTCCCATCGATATGATGCTGAAAGCTTCCGGCCATCGTCCGACGCTGATCACCTTTGGCTTGGGGCTCGGCGCGATCGGTGTCTGCGCGGCGCTGGGATTGCGCGCGCCGCGAGCCGATGAAATCCGCCTTCGCGCCGCGTCCATGCCGCTTGTCAGTGCGGCCAAAGACTATTCGCCTCTACAGATGCTGCGCACGCCGATCTTTTGGCTGATGTTCGCGATGATGACCATGATGTCGACGGGGGGCTTGATGGTGGTGTCGCAATTCGGCCCCGTCATGCGCGATTTCGGCATCGCCGAAGTGGCGATCGCCGGCATGGCGGCCCTGCCCTTCGCGCTGACCCTGCAGCGCATCGCCAATGGCTTGACGCGGCCCTTCTTCGGTTGGGTGTCGGACAATATCGGCCGCGAGAACACCATGTTCATCGCCTTCGCGATGGAAGCCGCGGCGGTGGCGGTGATGCTGGCGACCAGGGACAATCCCGCTTTGTTCGCCATCATGTCGGGCGTGGTCTTTTTCGGCTGGGGCGAGATCTTCTCGCTGTTTCCCTCCACCTTGACCGACACCTTCGGCACCAAACATGCGACGACGAATTTTGGCTTCCTCTACATTGCGCAAGGAGTCGGGTCTGTTCTCGGGGGTCCGGCTGCGGCCATGATGCATGATGCGACAGGAAGCTGGTTCCCCGTGTTCTGGCTGATCATTGTGCTGGACGGGCTTACGGCGATTCTCGCGCTTCTGGTGCTGAAGCCGATGCGCGCCTCCTGGTTTCGCCAGCAGCGCTCAGCGCCTTGATACTTGTCATCCCCGGCGAGGCGCGCGCAGCACGGCGAGGGAAGGGGACCCATTTGGGGGAAGAGATTCCCTTCCCCTCGCGGCGATCCGCCGCTCGGCCGGGAATGACACCAAATTTTACTGTGGAGGATTCCTCGCCGCCTGAATCAGGGCAAACAGCCGCGCCGGCGTGACCGGAAGGTCCGTGATCGTCACGCCAAGCGGTCTGAGCGCGTCTTCGATTGCCGAGACGATCGCGGCGGGCGCGCCGATGGTGCCGCTTTCCGCCGCGCCCTTGACGCCCAGCGGATTGAAGGGCGAGGGCGACTCCATGTGGTGGATTTCGATTGGCGGCACGATGTCCGCCGTCGGCAACAGATAATCGGCGAAACTCGCCGTCAGCGGTTGGCCGCTCGAATCGTAACGCATCCATTCCAGCAGCGTCGCGCCGATGCCGTGCGCGACGGCTCCGAGAACCTGTCCCTCGACCATCAGCGGATTGATCATCGTGCCGCAATCATGGATGACGACGTAGCGGGTCAGTGTCACCTGGCCGGTGGCGATGTCGACTTCCACCTCGCACACATGCGTGCCGTTGGTATAGGTCATCGCCTCGGGTTGGAAATCCACCGATGCGGCGAGGCCGGGGGGCAAATTGCCGGGAAGCGCCATGCCGGGCGTGCCGCTCAAGACACCGGCGATTTCGCCAAGCGAGCGTTCGACACCCTGCATGCCCTTGGCCCGCACGCGGCCATTCGCAAGTTCGAGTTCATCGGCCGCGACATTCAGCATCGCCGCCGCCGCCTGAATTGCCTTGGCCGCGACCAAAGCCGTCGCGCGGTGCACTGCATTGCCAGCATTCACCGCCTGTCGGCTGGCGAAGGCGCCAAGGCCAAGCGGCGAGGCTGCAGTGTCGCCATCGGTGACGTGAATCTCCTCAGGTGCAATGCCGAGGATGCCGCCGGCGATCTGGGCCAGCATGGTCTTGACGCCCTGGCCCTGCGCGGTCGCGCCCGTGGCGATAAAAATCTTCCCCGAGCGTGCAATGCGCAAACTCGCGCTTTCGAAAGGTCCCCGTCCGGTCCCTTCGACGTAATTGCAGAGCCCAATGCCGATCCAGCGCCCTTCGCGACGCGCAGCTTCCTGGCGCGCGGGAAAATCGCTCCAGCTCACCGCTTCAAGCGCGCGGCGCTGACTCTCGGGATAATCGCCGCTGTCGTAAGTCATCATGCTGCCGTCGCGCTGCTTCACCGCCGTCGCAAACGGCATCCGTTCGGGCGGTATCAGATTGAGCCGGCGCAACTCCTCGCGCGGAAGACCCAGCTCACCGGCGATCCGGTCCATCAGGCGCTCCATGACAAAGGTGCCTTGCGGCCGTCCCGCACCACGCGTTGGCGCCGCGGGCGTGAGATTGGTGAGGCAGAGCGAGACCACCAGATGACAGGCGGGCAGCACATAGGGTCCGATCATGTTGGTCGCCGCATTGTAGGGCAGCGCGACGCCGTAGGGCGTATTCGCGCCATGGTCGTGGCGCATGACTCCTCTTACGGCGAGGAGGCGGCCATCGGCATTGCAGGCCGCCTCCATGTCCCAGTCCTGGACGCGCTCGGCGACC
>DASQIQ010000357.1:0-3623 GCA_035631495.1 Micropepsaceae bacterium | reverse complement strand
CAGATTGGGCCGCCCCAGAACCGCTCGCAGGCTTCGTCGGACGATTTGGAAGACGGCGGCGAGCGGCAATGGCCATCGGCAGAATTGCTCAAGCTGCGCCGTTATCTCAAGCAAATGGACGGCTTGCTGATCGATACGAAGACCTAGAGCTTCAGATGCCGCCGCAATGCCTCGACAATGCGAGTCACATCGCTCTCGCTCATGCCCACGTATAGCGGCAGCGTCAGTGTCGAGGCGTAATAGGCTTCCGCACCAGGCAGCTCAGCCACGCCGTAACGCGCGGCGTAATAAGGTTGGCGATGGACCGGAATGTAGTGAACCTGGGTTCCGACACCTTCAGCCGCCAACGCGCGCATCAGATCGGCGCGTGACAGACGCGCAGCCGCGAAATCGATCCGGACCGGATAGATGTGCCAGGCGCTCAGCGAGCGCGGATCGCGTGCCAGCGGCCGCACGAGAGGAGCAAACGGCGCAAGCAATTCGTCATAGCACGCGACCAGCGACCGCCTGTGGGCCACGAAACGGCTGAGCTTGGAGAGCTGCGAGAGCCCCAGCGCGCAATTGATGTCGGAGACGCGGAAATTGAAGCCGGGCGCGCCCAATTCGTAATACCAGGGATTGGCGGCGCCGGTAGCATCGAAGGCGGCCTGTTTATGCACGAATTCGGACGGCTCGCGCGTGATACCGTGATTGCGCCCCAGTTTGAGACGCCGGGCCAACTCGGGATCGCTCGCCGTAACCGCGCCGCCTTCGCCCATCGCGATCGTCTTCACCGGATGAAACGAGAAGGTCGTCATGTCGCTGTGCGCGTTGGCGCCAATGGGCAGGATCGCGCCGTCGCGCGCCGTCCAGGCCGCACCCAGAGCATGGGCCGCATCCTCTATGATCCAGATGCCGCGCGCGCGCGCGAACGCGGCGATAGCCTCGATATCGCAGCTTTGGCCCGCGTAGTGCACCGGGAAGACGGCGTCGGCGCGACGAAGGGGCGTACGCGCGAGGGCCGCTTCCAGATCGGAGGCGCGCATGAGACCGGTCTCGGGATCGACATCGGCAAAGACGATCTCCGCGCCCAAAAGATGTGGCGCGCTCGCGGTGGCGGTAAAGGTGATCGCCGGCACGATGACCGTGTGTCCGAGCCCGAGCCCCAATGCGCGCGCGGCCAGGTAGAGCGCAGCGGTGCCGCTGGAGCAGGCGATCGCCTCGCGGGCGCCGGTGAGCGCCGCGACCGCTTGCTCGAAACGTCCGACCACCGGCCCCGTGGTGAGCAATTCGCCACGCAGCACCGCTACGACCGCTTTGATATCGTCATCCTCGATGCATTGACGGCCATAGGGGAGGAAGGACGGGGACGGCGCGGGTGCCGGGGGCGATTCCTTGGGCGGGGGCGATGCCTTGGCCGCGGTCTTTTCTTCTTTGGGGGGAAGGATCTTGGCGAGAGAGGCAAAAGGAGCGGCCATCGGAGGAACCAGCCGTCAGGCGAAGGCTTGCGCGAGCAGCGTTTGCAGGCCGCGCGCGTCGAGCCGCTCGGGATTGGAATCGCTCGAATATTGGAATCCTTCCGCTACGGGTTTTCCGCCGCGGTTGAGATAGGCTTCGCGCGCCGCCGCCGCGAAGCTTGCGAGGATGACATAGCGATCCTCGATTTCCACGGTCCAGCGCGAATCATCGGCCGGGATCATAGTCTCGTGCAGTTTCTCGCCGGGGCGCACACCGACATTGTGTTGGGCAAGATTGGGACCGAGCAGCGATGCGAGGTCGACGATGGTCGTCGATGGGATCTTCGGCACGAAGATCTCGCCACCGCGCATCATCTCCATGCTGGAGAGCACGAAGTTCACGCCCTGAGTCAGCGTGATCCAGAAGCGCGTCATGCGCTCGTCGGTGATCGGAAGGGATTTGGCGCCTTCGGCCGCCAATTTCTGGAAGAAGGGAACCACGCTTCCCCGGGAGCCCACAACGTTGCCGTAGCGCACAACCGCAAAACTCGTGCCGTCAGCGCCGGCGAGATTGTTTGCGGCGACGAAGATCTTGTCGGAGCAAAGCTTGGAAGCGCCATAGAGGTTGACCGGATTGGCGGCCTTGTCCGTTGAAAGTGCGATGACGCGTTTCACATTGCGCCGGAGCGCGGCGTAAACCAGGTTCTCGGCGCCGAACACATTGGTGCGGATACACTCGAAGGGATTGTATTCCGCGGTCGGCACCTGTTTGAGCGCCGCACCGTGGATGACGTAGTCGACATCGCGCAGCGCGAGGTCCAACCGGTCGCGGTCGCGCACATCGCCGATGAAGAAACGCAGGAAGGGATATTTCTCCGCAGGAAAGTTCTGCTGCATTTCCGATTGCTTGAGTTCGTCGCGCGAGAAGATGATGAGGCGGCGCGGGCGATAGCGTTCGACCACCGTTTTCAGAAAATGTTTACCGAAAGACCCGGTCCCACCCGTCACCAACACGGATTTGTCGTTCAGATCCAGCCAAGGCTGGCTGAAATCGCGAAATACGCTCGCCGGTTGCGATCGGATTTGCGCGGCGGGGTTTGCGAGCGCGACGGTGGCGGATTTCGCCATGAATCTTCGTCCTTTTATGGTGGACGAAGTGTTGCAAATATTGGTTGCTAGCCCCTTAAGAGGGGCGGGTTAAAGCAGTCCGCCCTGGATCGAAAACCGAGCCCGGCGAGGGCCTTCGCGATAGGGCGTGGGGCGGCGCGTGTCGTCCAGTTCGAGCATGGACAGCGCCAATTGGCAGAACAGGCTGCCCCCAATCCGGCGATGGGTGAGCAGGCCCAGAAGCGGGGCCGTCTCGCGGTCTACCTCCACCCGCACGGTGCGGTTGCGGTCGTAGAGTTCGGCCCAGCCCTCGGTCATGCCGATCCCGCAGCTTGCCGAAACCAGGAACGAAACCGGCGCTCCATGATCCACGATGGAGCCATGCAGTGCGAAATGTTCCGGCGCGAAGCCCCCATTCTGGGTGGCAAGCGCGAGGTGTTCCAGCTCGAAGGCTTGGGGAAGAAGCGTGATGTGGCCGAGACGAAGCGCGCCTTTGCCCCATTGCGGCCAGTGGAACGTCAGATCGAAATCGACGCGTGGCTTGCTTCCGTGGAAGCGCAAGAGTTTCTCGATCGGCCCCAAGGGGGTCGCGATTCTGCCGGCAATGAGGACGTCGTCGCCGTCCTGTGCGATCTCGCTCTCGGCCCAATCGAGGTCGGTGATCTTGGGCTCGCCCGGCTGTTCGAACACGCAATCGCCCGTGTACCAATCAGCCTGCAAGGCGATGTCGTCGAAATAGCCGTGCGGCAGACCACCGACCGAAGGAATATCGCCAGCGAAGGCGAGGCGCTCGATGGCAAGGCCGCGCCGCCTGTCGAGTTGCGCGGAAAGAGCCGGCGTTTCGATATCGATGTGGCGCTCGGTGAGCGCGCGGCCCCGCGAAATTGAAGGCGCAGGCGTGGGCGCCGTCCCAAGCCGCGTCTCCATGGCGGCGAGCTCGGCGCAATAGGCGCGCCAACGCGCCTCTGTGATGTGGGTACGAAAATCGCTTGCCCATAACCGGCACAGAGTCTGCCAGTCCGAATCGCCCGAACCATTGCGCAGAAACGCGCCATAGATGCGCTGACACGCGGCATTGAT
>DASQIQ010000356.1:0-8613 GCA_035631495.1 Micropepsaceae bacterium | reverse complement strand
GCTCCCGCCCCCGCTTGCCGGGTCGAGATTGGCGGTGAGGTCGGGATTAGGCAGGATGCCGGCAGCAAAGGCCTGGGCCTCGGCGACCCCCGATTTCCGGCGCGCGGCCTTCAAATCGGGATTGTTGAGAACGGCGACGGTCGAGATCGCGTCCATATCCAGCGGCTGCACCACTTGCCCTGGAAGCCGATCGGCCAGGTCGACCTTTTCGGGCAAGGGAACCGGCTCATAGGTGGCGCAACCGGTAAGCATAAGCGCCGTGATACCGCCCGCAATGGCGATATCGGAGGCACGAGTTGTTTGACGCCGTCGCATCGCGGCTTTGCCCTCATATTCCTTGTAGAGACTGATTTTCACTCTGGCGGACTCGATATTATCGACCGGTTGTCGAGAAATTGTGTTTTCGTAACCTTGCCCCCAAGGCGACGTGCCAAGGTTGTGTCACATTCGTGGATAGGATGAAATTGGAGAAATCATTAGGAGGATCGCTTTGCGCATCCTGGTCGTGGAGGATGATGCCGAGACCGCCGATTATTTGATTGGCGGGCTTGAAGAAGAAGGCCACACGGTGACCCGCTCGGGCAATGGCCGTAACGGGCTTTTTCTTGCCATGACGGAAAATTTCGATCTGTTAATCGTCGACCGGATGCTGCCCGAACTCGACGGCCTGACCCTGGTCAAAACTTTGCGAGCAAGCCGGATCGACACGCCCGTGCTGTTTTTAACCACCATGTCAGGCATCGATGATCGGGTGATGGGGCTGAACGCCGGCGGCGACGATTATCTGGTTAAGCCCTTCGCGTTCTCCGAACTGGTTGCGCGCGTAAAGGCGCTGTCGCGCCGGCCGCGCGGCACCTCGGTCGAGACCGGCTTCAAAGTCGCCGATCTCGAACTCGATCTACTCAAGCGCATCGTCAAGAGGGCGGGCAACGAAATCGCGCTGCAGCCGCGCGAATTCCGTCTGCTGGAATATCTCATGCGTCACGCGGGGCAAGTGGTTACTCGTACGATGCTGCTCGATAATGTCTGGAATTACCATTTCGACCCGCGGACCAATGTGGTCGAGTCGCATCTGAGCCGTCTGAGAACCAAGATCGACAAGGGCTTCAGTCCGGAGCTGATCCATACGGTTCGCGGTGCAGGGTACTGCCTCCGTGCCCCGGATTAGACTCTTTCGCACATCGAGCTTCCGGCTGGCATTGCTTTACGCCGGCCTCTTGACCGCGTCCGTGCTGGTGCTTTTCGGCGTGACATATTGGTTCGCGACCAACTACGCGACCCAGGACGAAGACAACGAGATCGGAGTTGAGTTTGCCTCCATCCAGGACGAGGCGCAGCTCTCGGGTCAGGCGCGGCTTCCCGCCATCATCGACAATCATTTGCGCCTCAGAAAAGACGTCCGCGCCATCTATCTTTTGCAGGATAGCGGCGGGCGTAAGATCATCGGCAACGTCCCGGCGATGTCGCCGGTCATCGGTTCGGCGACGCTGAGGTTGCGCGTTGATGACCGGCCTCGGCAGGTCCGCGCTCGCGGCTACAACCTCGCAAACGGCGATTATCTTCTGGTCGGTCAGGATACGCGCACGCTTCGCGATATGAAGGCGCTCATCGTCCGCGCTTTTGGGGTAGGGCTCGTGGCAACCCTGCTGTTGGCGTTGTTGGGCGGTGTGATCGTGAGCACCACCATGCTCCGGCGCATCGACGCGGTGAGTCGAACCGCCCGCGGCATCGTTGCGGGCGATATGTCGCAACGCGTGCCCGTTCGCGGGACCGATGACGAATTCGACGAATTGGCCGCAAGCGTCAATGCGATGCTCAATCGGATCGAGGACCTCATGCGCAGCATGCGGCAGGTCTCAAACGATGTCGCACATGATCTGCGGACCCCTTTGACGCGGCTTCGCCAGAGGCTCGAACACGCGAGGCGGCGGGCGCAAACCACCGAAGAACTGCATGAGGCGTTGGCGCATTCCATCGCCCAGGTAGATTCGATTCTGGAGACCTTCGGTGCGCTCTTAAGGATTGCCCAGATCGAGGCAGGCGGCCGCGCGAGCGAAAAGTCTGCCATCAACGTGTCCAGGTTCCTTACCGCTATTGTCGATGACTTCGCTCCGGCGGCCGAGGATCAGGGGCAAACCCTGGTCGCCGAGATTGACAAGGGTCTGAGCATATTGGGCGATCCGGAACTGCTGACCCAGATGGTGGTCAATCTCGTCGATAACGCCATTCGCCACTCGCCTCCGGGCGCGCGTATCTGCATAGAAGCGAAGGCTGTCGGGGACAGCCTCGAGTTGGCCGTCGTCGATAATGGTCCGGGCATTCCTTCGCGCGAGCGCGAAAACGTGTTGCGGCCGTTCTACCGGCTGGAAGCGAGTCGAACGACCGAGGGAAGCGGGCTTGGTTTGAGCCTCGTGGCGGCAATCGCCAAACGCCATGATGCGAAGCTGAGTCTGGGCGACAATTCACCGGGGCTGCGCGTCGCAGTGCTGTTCCCCGCCGCAGCCTAGAGAAATTGTCGCAAAGAATACCAAATCCCAATCTTCCGACAACGCGGCGATAATATCTGCTGGTGCAGACTGCGTCCGAGCGTCGTGGAAATCTGCGCATTATTCATCTGCTCGGGACGTTGGAATGAACACTCTGCGCGCATTCCTCTTTATATCGGCTGCTGCCCTGATCGCCACTGCAACGCCGACAGGCGCTGCGGATGCGCCCCGCTACCGGATCATAGAGCGCATCAAGGTCCCCGATGGGGGCTTCGATTATGCGACCTTCGATGCCGCGACGGCTCGCGTGTATATGCCGCGCGGAGATTTCACCACCATCGTCGACGTGAAAACCAGTCGGGTATCGCGACTGGACAGCGGAGCGAGCGATCACATCGCCCTGCCGATTCCCGGCACGTCTTTGCTCATCCTGACGCAACGCCGGGGCATCATTCGCATTGCCGACGCGGCAAAGGACATGGTGCTGGCGGATCTCCTGGGAGGCAAGAATCCCAATTCGGCCGCCTATGATCCGGTGTCGAAGTTGGTTTTCGTCATGAACAAGGACAGCGGCGACGCCGCCGTCATCGACCCGGTTACGCAAAAATTCGTCGCGACAATTCCTATCTCTCCCAACACGCTGGAATTTCCGGTAGCCGATGGCGCAGGCAGGATTTTCGACAATATCGAAACCACGGCCGAAATCGCAGTGATCGATGCCAGAACACGCAAGGTAACCGGCAGCTACAGACTCGCAGGGTGCGAAGAGCCCAGCGGGCTTGCCTATGCCGCGGACTCCAAACTCCTGATCTCCTCTTGCGGCAATGGCGTCGCCAAAATCGTAGAGGCCGAAACGGGAAAAGACGTCGCCACGGTTCCGATTGGCCGCGGACCCGATGCGGTCATCTATGACGCCAGGCGAAAACTGGCCTTTATCCCGTGCGGCCGCGATGGCGTGCTTGAAGTCATTTCCCTAGCGGACCCGGCGCATATTGTGGTCGTTCAACATGTCGCGACGCAGGCGGGCACGCGCACCGGAACCCTCGATCCCGCAACCGGCAAGCTTTATCTCATGGCCTTCAAGACCGATCCAAAACCGGTGCCCCGCGGTCGCCCGGCTCGTCTGCCCGGCTCGTTCGAAGTGTTGGTGGTAGGGCCCTGAGTCCGGCGGGCCCAAGCCGTTTCCGGTGGATGTGAGACCTTCGCAATCAGCCGTAACAATACCATTCAATGAGAAGCGAAGGTCCCAAACTATTCTTCTTGGCATTCGCACTATTGCACAGGCGCGCTCACCGACCTGTCGCGTCCCAATTCATGACGTTCCAATTTCAGACCAAGATCGGGTTTGCCGTCGCGCAACGAATAAGGCGACTCCGTTCGACACTTGGCGCGGTCGAATAAAGCTTCGGGAATGCTGCGGCAGGGGCGCGAGTCGATTGGCGTTCTCATGTCAGACGTCCGATAGGGTGTAGGAGACTTTCACGTCTCCGTCTTCGGCGAGTTGTGCCAGAGCCTGTTCGACAAGCCGTTTGACCTCGTTCACTTCATCGGCGTTTTGCATATCGAAATGGGCGTGGATCGCAACGGTGAGGCGCTTCTTGCGGAACTGAATGACGGGAAATTTTCCCACTTGGTTACTGGCGATGGCGGTCTGCATGGTCGTTGCCTTCTTTAATGAATGTGACGCATTCTGAGACATGGTGTTCGCTTCCATGCGATCCTCGTGCCAAAGATCCGGAGGCAGGTTGCACCTAGGCGGGGATTGGACGGCAGACCCGTCCGAAGAACACCGCTTCGCCGCTGTCCCACCACGGCTCACCATTCTGGGACGACAGGCCCATCTTTCCGAGGCGGGGCGAGTCGTTAACATCATGAGCGGCAAGGCCATCTTGCAAAGCTATGGCGCGGTTTTGCTGCCTCTATCGAAGCTCGGCGATGCCCCGATCGGGAAACTTTCGGTACAGTTTTGGCATATTTAGCATGAGCCAAAAATGACGGGGCCATGGCCCTGGTCGCCGTTTTCTTCGGTTCTGGGACCCGCTATAGTTAGCCACCAAATCTGGGGAGTGAGAGATGCATTTGAAGACCTTAGGCCTTGCCGCCCTTACCGCTATTGCCGTCGCCGTACCCGCATGGGCGCATCATTCCCACGCGAATTACGAGGCGATCAAGTGGACGGATTTGTCCGGCAATGTGATGGAGATGCAGTGGCTCAATCCGCATGTGTGGGTCTATCTGGAAACCAAGAATGCCAAGGGCGAGACGGAAATGTGGGCCCTGGAAGGTGGAAGCCCGGCCGCGCTCACCAGAGGTGGATGGAAGAAAGACACCGTCAAGGTCGGCGACAAGATCAATGTGAAATGTCACACAGCCAAAGACGGCAGCAACAATTGTCTGCTCGGCTTTTTGACCACTCCCGGTGGCACTCCCAAAGAATTCGACTGAGCGTCTCAGTTTTGGCTTAGTTACGAGAGCCACCGCCGCGCCATGACGAGCGCGGCGGTGGTTTTTTTGCGCGTATAATCGCGGCTCTTCGTAATCACCCCAGCGGAATGCTATCGTTCGCTCAGCGTTAGACTGGGAGGCACGAATGCGTGTGATCGTACCTGCGATTCTGATGATGTCGGCGCTGGCGGTGACGCCGGCCTTCGCACAGGCCTTGCCGCCGACGACCGCCTGCCCCGAATCCATCGCCGCGCTTGCCACATGTTATGCGGCCAAGCAGGAAACCGGCGCTTATTTGCTTGCCGCCATGCCGAAGAATTGGAACGGCAACCTCATCGTCTTCGCGCATGGCGGGCCGGCTGTGGTGCCGCCGGCGGCGAACTCCAGCCAGGGTGACCTCGCCAGAGCAGCGTTCAACGTGAAGCGTGGCTTCGCCTGGATTGCGTCCAGCTATCGCCGCGAAGGTTACGGCGTGCAGATGGCCGCCGAAGACACGGACAATGCGCGCAAGTTCTTCATCGCCTCCATCGCCAAGCCCAAGCGCACGATCCTCCACGGTACGTCCTATGGCGGTCTTGTCGGCGCCAAGCTTCTCGAGAAATACGCGAAGAATGCCGATGGCAGCCTCAATTACGATGGCGCTTTCTTTAACAGCGGTGTGGTCGCGGGCTCCATTCTCAATTACGAATTTCGCGTCGATCTGCACGCGGTCTACCAATTTTATTGCGGCAATCTTCCCCGTCCCAGCGAGACGCAATATCCGCTGTGGATGGGCCTGCCCGCCGATTCCCAGATGACGCTCAAGGAGATGGGCGAGCGAATCGACGAATGCACCGGCGTCACCAAGCCGGCCGGCGAGCGCACCGATCAGCAAAAACAGAATCTTTCCAACATCATCGGCGTCGTGCGCATTCCCGAACGGATGCTCGTGCGCCATATGCAGGCCGCGCTCTTCATATTCCGCGACATCACCCTGGGCGTGGCCCATGGCCAAAGCGCGTTCTCGAATGTGGACGTGCATTATCAGGGCTCGAGCGATGACGCGGCTCTGAACCGCGGCGTCGCGCGATTCGCCGCCGATGCGACGGCGGTCTCTGCGCTGAAGGCCGATGGCGAGCCGACCGGCGCGCTGACCGTGCCTGTCGTATCGATCCATTCGATGAACGATCCCCAAGCGGCTGTGGAATCCCAGGCCGCCTACGGCAGCAAGGTCAACGCGGCGGGCAATGGTGCGCGTCTGGTGCAGGCCTATACGGATGAGAGCGAACACGCAGCGCAAAGCCCGCCGGAGCTTGCCGCGGGTTTGGATGCGCTGATGCAATGGATCGAAAAGGGCGACAAGCCGACGCCGCAATCCATCGCCGCGTCATGTGGTCAGTTGCGCGCAGCCCTTGAGGGCCCGTGCCGGTATCATCCCGATTACGAGCCCAAGCCTTACAGCACGCGCTTCGCCCGTGCGGTGGCCATTCAGTAACGGGGATTGCGATCAGGCCTTGGCGGGCTTGGGTGTCGGCGTCGAGAGCGACGGGTCGAGACCGATCTGGAACCAGGTCATTCCCCAATGCAGATTGGGGCCGGTGGCGCGTCCCGTTTGGCCGATCTCCCCGATCATTTGGCCGCGCGTAACGCGGTCTCCCAGTTTCACCAGCTGCTTGCTCTGATGGACATAATTGGTCGAAACGCCATGTCCATGATCGAGGATCGTGAACAGGCCGTTCAGATATTGATCGTCGATCAGCGAGACGATTCCGTCGGCCGGGGCATGAATCGGCGTGCCGGTCGGCGCGGCGATGTCGACGGCAAGGTGCGGCGCCCGCGGCTCGCCGTTCAAGATGCGCTGGCTGCCATAGAGGCTGCTGATGATGCCCGTCGCCGGCCAATCGAATCCGTCCGCGTACCAATTGGCGTCGGTATCGCGTGCTCGCGCTTCCCGGAAGCGCACGGATTCGCGCTTGATGCGCTCGAGAATGTCGGGAGGCGGCGACACTTGGGCTTCCGGCAGTCCCGTCAGCCGTTGAATCTCATAGTCGCGGCGCTGCGGCGTGACTGAACGGCGCTCCTCCGAGCCGTCGGCGAAATGCGCCACGAGGCTCGATGCGCTCTTTTGGTTGTAAGGGAAGCCGAAGCCGAAGCCGCCATCGGCGGCGACGCGGATCGGCTTTCCGTCGAACGTCACGCTCGCGCCAGGGTCGGTTTTGCCCAGAACCAGCCCCCCTTGCTTCAGCGCGCCTGCCAGGGTGATGCGCGATGCCGCGCCGAAGGCGAGGCCCGGAGCGGCGATCAAGCCCGCTGTGACGGCTAGGACCGAACGGCGATGGAATCGCATCGATTGCGGCATGATCTGAGTCTATCGCTTGCCCGAGCAAATTGCGAGAATGCCAAAATCGGGGCCGACGGAGGCTGTTAGGGCCGCAGTCTTGTCGAAGTACCGACCGAAACGAGGCGCGACGTGACCACCACGTTTTACGTTAACTTGACGGCCATTTGGATCCTTTGCGGGCTCTTAGGTGCTGGGTTTTACATCGCGTGCGGAAAGAAACTCGCGGGGCGCTTGGAAAGAAATCGTCGTCGTAAGGTGCTAGCGCTGTCAGCTCTAGTCGCGGTCGCATTGGGGCCATTGTCGATTGCTGCGGCAGCGTTGGATATGTGCAGAAAGAAAACGTGGTACGGATGGTCGCTCTGGTGATTTCAAGTTAGGACGTCAACACGGGCCACGGCGCAAGGAGTTCTACCTGTTCCATTTCAAGAGCGAATCCTTCCGCATCGGAGACGTCGAGATTCCCGGCCGCGTTCTGACCGCGCCCATGACCGGCGTATCGGATCTGCCGTTCCGCCGCGCCGCGTCGAAACTTGGCGCGGCCTATGTCGCCACCGAGATGGTCGCCTGCGAGATGTTTGCGCGCGGACGTCCCGATGTTGTGCGCCGCGCGGCCGTGGGCGACGGGCTTCCTCTGATGGTGGTTCAGCTCGTTGGGCGCGAGGCCCGCTGGCTCGCCAAGGGAGCGGAAATGGCCGAGGCGGCGGGCGCGCATATCATCGATATCAATATGGGCTGCCCGGCCAAAGAGGTCACCGGCGCGCTTTCGGGCTCCGCTCTGATGCGCGACCTCGACCTTGCCGAAGCGCTGATCACCGCGGCGGTGGACGCAACCACGCGCCCCGTGACCTTGAAGATGCGCCTCGGCTGGGACGATGCCAGCAAGAACGCGCCGGAGCTTGCGGCCCGCGCCGAGCAAGCGGGCGTGAAGGCGATCACGGTGCACGGCCGCACCCGCCAGCAATTCTATCACGGCACTGCGGATTGGCGTGCGGTTGCCGAGGTCAAGCAAGCCACCAGCCTGCCGGTCATCGTGAATGGCGACGTCATCGATCTCCCCACCGCGTGTGAGGCGCTCACGCAGTCCGGCGCCGACGCGGTCATGATCGGCCGCGGCGTCTATGGCCGGCCCTGGATCGCCGCATTGCTGGACCGCGCATTGCAAACCGGCGAGAGAATCGTCGAACCGCACGGCGCCGAACGGCTTCACATCATGCTCGAGCATTTTTGGGACAGTCTGTGTTTCTACGGCGATGTGCTGGGACTGAAGGTCTTCCGCAAACATCTTGGTTGGTATGTCGAAAATGCGCCCGTGCTTCATGATGCGGGCGCGCGCCGCGCCGCGAAATCGCGATTGTGCCGGCT
>DASQIQ010000355.1:0-7047 GCA_035631495.1 Micropepsaceae bacterium | reverse complement strand
CAAGTTAATCGACCCGCTGCCCGCATTGAATTTGATGTGGGTAGGGTCACTAAAGAATCCGGTTAGCCCTGTATAATAAAAATACTGCGCGCAGGTATCAATACAAGCCCCGGCAGGTGCTAACTTGTTTTGTATGTTCTGGTTAGTGGGGATTCCGGTTCTATTGGCTACATCCAAACGCAGATAGCCACTCTCGATGAAAGTATTCGGTACGCCGGCTGTGAAGTGCTGGGTGACCGTCGCCGCTCCGTTGACAGAAATGTAATTGATGTGGTTGATCTTCGTTCCACCAAACGTGGAAAGATCCAGCTGCCAATCTGCCAAGGGGACAGGAATCGCGTTGGCTGGTGCCGCGGCTAACGTCATTCCGCTTAAGACAGTGGCAAAGGTGGCAAGCTTTGCCAGGCGATGAACTTCTGACTTTATACTCATGGGGGGCTCCAAACTGACGACGCCCCCCCCCTTGCCCAATTGAAAGCAACATCCATGCCGAAAGCTCGAAGGCAGGTTTTTCAGGGACTTAGGCCCTGCCCGCCTCTGCGATGTCGAAGAAGCGTAAAGTATCCCGACGCCGCAAGCGCCTAACCCATTGGTAAATAGGTTAAATTTTTAATCTTCGTAAACGCGCGAAATCCCTTCCTTGCCTCGCCCGCAGGCTTCCGGCAAACACCGCCCATGATCACACGCGCGATCCCTTGCGTCCTGATGCGCGGCGGCACCTCACGCGGCCCCTATTTCCTGGCTTCGGATCTTCCTTCCGATCCTGCCGAGCGCGACGAGATTCTCCTCCAGGTCATGGGTTCTGGCCACGAGCTTCAGGTCGACGGCATCGGCGGTGGCCATCCATTGACCAGCAAAGTGGCCATTGTCAGCCCATCTCAAATCCCCGGCGCCGATGTCGATTATCTCTTCGCGCAGGTGAATGTGCGCGAACGAAGGGTCGATACGTCCCCCAACTGCGGAAACATGTTGGCGGGCGTTGGGCCGTTCGCGCTCGAAGCCGGGCTTGTGGGCGCGGGGCCCGACACCTCCATTGTCCACATTTATAATGTGAACACGAAAAAGCTCATCGAAGCGCGCATCGAAACGCCCGGTGGCCAAGTCCGTTATGACGGCGAGACGGCCATCGATGGCGTACCGGGGACGGCGGCGCCGATCCATCTCGCCTTCCTCGATGCGGCCGGCGCCAAGACCGGCAGCCTGTTCCCGACCGGAAACCTCATCGATACGGTACGCGGCGTGAAGATGTCCTTGGTCGATGCCGCGATGCCGATCATGGCTATCAAAGCGGCAGATCTATCTATGACCGGCTATGAGAGCCCCGCCGATTTCGCCGCCAATCGCGACTTCATGGATCGTCTGGAAATGCTGCGTCTCGAGGCAGGCGAGAAAATGGGCTTGGGCGATGTGAAAGCGCTTGTCATTCCCAAACCCGTGCTGGTCGCGCCGGCCCGCGACGGAGGTACGCTGGCGGCTCGATATTTCATGCCGCATGCCTGCCACAACGCCTTCGCCACCACCGGCGCGGTTGCGGTGGGAACCGCCGCCGTCACAGCGGGCACGGTCATCGCCGAGATCGCCGGCACACCCAAACTCCCGGTCGATGTGATCATCGAGCACCCTTCCGGGCGCATGCAGGTTCAGCTGGAGCAACGCCCCGGAGAGAAAGCGCCGGTCGCTTATGTCGTTCGCACCGCGCGGCGATTATTCGAGGGCAAAGTGCTGGTTCAGCTAAAAGACACTTAAGGCAGACGCTCACAATCCCTGTTTTCCGGCGATATTTCGCACCTTAGAAGCGGACTAGCGCCAAGCCCAAGCTCAAAAAAAGGAGAAGGAACCGGAACGGGGCAGTATATGGGACCGTTATCCATCTGGTAGCGGGAAGCCGTAACGCCTCCCGCGAGAATTATCAGAAAGGATACGTCATGCCTCGAAATGACGAGCGTAAAGGCACGTCCAATCGCGGCTTTGCCTCCATGGATCAAGCGAAGCAACGCGCCATAGCAAGCAAAGGCGGCCAAAGCGTCCCCCCCGAAAAGAGAAGTTTCTCGCAAGACCCGAGCCTTGCGGCTCAGGCCGGGCGCAAGGGCGGTGAAAGCGTTCCCCCCGAAGGGCGTAGTTTCTCGCAGAATCGCGAACTCGCCGCGGAAGCGGGCCGCAAGGGCGGCCAGGCCCGGGGCGCTTCGGCGCAACGCCGGGCGGCCGCTGCAGGCGGCGGAGGCAATGATGGAGACAACACTGAAATTGCCGCGAGCGGCAGCGGAGCACCGCCATTGCCGGAAGCGCCGCTGATGGCCGCACCGATGTCGCCGACCGAAGATGGTTTCGGATTGGAGGACATCGATTCGGGGAACCAAGATCTCGACCAGCCTCCCGGAATGCCTCTTCGCGGAGGCAGCAAAGAACATCCGCAGCGTCTGCGGTAATTGACGCGCTTATGACAAACAGCGGCAAGCTGCGCTTGCCGCTGTTTCCTTTTAGATGTCGGCGTAACAGCGCAATTCGTGGCTACCGCCCGGGTGCGTGACCGCGCCAAGCCGCGCTGGCCCAACATTCTGAGCATAGCGCCATAACGCGCCAGAACCGAAGGATGGCGCCTTCGGTTTCCATCCCGCGCGCCTGCGCACGAGTTCCTCTGCCGACAATTCCACCTCGATGGTCCCTTTCTCGGCATCGATGGCGATGATGTCGCCTTCACGGATAAGGCCAATGGGACCACCTTCAGCTGCTTCGGGCCCGACATGACCGATGCACAGGCCACGTGTCGCGCCCGAAAAGCGACCATCGGTGATCAGCGCGATTTTGTCGGACAGGCCTTGCCCGTAAAGCGCCGCGGTCGTCGACAGCATTTCGCGCATGCCGGGACCGCCCTTCGGTCCCTCATAGCGGATGACGATCACATCGCCTTCCTTGTAGTTGCGCAGCTGCACGGCCGCGAAGGCATCCTCTTCGCAATCGAAAACCCGCGCGGGTCCCCGATGATGAAGATGTTTCAGTCCGGCGACTTTGACGATGGCGCCTTCGGGAGCGAGATTGCCGGAAAGTCCGACCACTCCGCCCGTGGGCGCGAGCGGATTGCCCGCCGGCCGCATCACCTGTTGCGCGGGATTGAAGCGCACCTCGCGCAAATTCTCCGCTATCGTCATGCCCGTGACCGTCAGGCAATCGCCGTTCAGATAGCCGCCATCCAGAAGCGTGCGCATCAGCATCGGCATGCCGCCCGCTTCCCACATGTCCTTGGCGACAAAGCGGCCGCCCGGCTTCAGATCGGCGAGATAGGGCGTGCGCTTGAAGATGGCCGCCACATCGAACAGATCGAAAGCGATCCCCGCTTCATGCGCCATGGCCGGAAGATGCAGCGCCGCATTGGTCGATCCTCCCGTCGCCGCGACGATGGTCGCTGCGTTCTCGAAGGCCTCAAGGGTGCAGATGTCCCGCGGCCGGATGTTCTTGGCGAGCAGCGCCATGACGGTTTCACCCGCCTTGAGCGCATAATCGTCCCGCGAAGCCTCCCCCTCCGCAGGCGGTCCCGCGGAAAAGGGAAGAGCGAGCCCGATCGCTTCGGACACGCATGCCATCGTGTTCGCGGTGAACTGCCCGCCGCAGGCGCCCGCACCGGGGCAGGCGACGCATTCGAGCTCGTGCAGCTCGGCGTCCGGCATAGTTCCTGCCGAATATTTTCCGACCGCCTCGAAGACATCGACCACCGTGACATCCTTGCCATGGAATCTTCCCGGCAGAATCGAACCCCCATACAGGAACACCGACGGCACGTTGAGACGCAGCATCGCCATCATCATGCCCGGAAGGCTCTTGTCGCATCCCGCTATGCCGACCAACGCGTCGTAGCAATGGCCGCGCACTGTGAGCTCGACGGAATCGGCAATGACTTCGCGGCTGACCAGCGAGGACTTCATGCCTTCATGGCCCATGGCGATGCCGTCGGTCACCGTGATGGTGCAGAATTCGCGCGGCGTGCCGCCGGATTCCTTGACCCCGCGCTTGGCCGACTGCGCCTGGCGCATCAGCGCGATGTTGCAGGGCGCCGCTTCGTTCCAGCAGGACGCCACGCCGACGAAGGGCCGGTGGATCTCTTCTTCCGTCAACCCCATCGCATAATAATAGGAGCGATGCGGCGCTCTCTCCGGTCCTTCGGTCACGTGGCGTGACGGGAGCTTGGATTTGTCGAATTTCGGCATGGTCAGACCTTCAGTCGTGTTTCATGTTCCGGCGAAGTTCTCGGGCGCGGAGCTTTGTATGCCCGCTTCCGTCGCTTCGCGACACCTTCCCCCTCAAAGGGGAAGGAGAACTAGGCGCTCAGCCGTTTCAAAGCCTCACGCAAGCGCACCGCGACAGCCTCGGCTTCGGCGCGTTTCTCCTTCTGCTCCTCGATCACCTCTTCGGGCGCCTTCGCGACGAACCCCGGATTGCCGAGCTTGGCGTCGAAGCGCGCGATCTCATCCTCCGACTTTTTCAGTTCCTTTTCGAGCCGGGCGCGCTCCTTGGCAAAATCGATCACATCGCCCAGCGGCAGGGCTGCGGCCGCTTCGCCGATCACGAACTGAGCCGACCCTTGCGGAATATCGGCGGTCACCCGCGCGCTGGAGAGGCGCGCGAGGCTGAGCGCGACATCGCGATGCGTCGCGAGCCTCAAGCTGGTCTCCACGCTCGCGCCCTTTAGCAGAAGCGTGAGGCGCGCCGAAGGCGGCACGTTCATCTCGGCGCGCACACTGCGCACGCCCGAGATGAGATCGATCAGCCAGTTCATTTCGCTACGCGCTTCCTCGTGTTGCGGCAAAGTCGACAAATCGGGCCAAGGCGACAGCATCAACATGGAACGCCGCGGCACCGCGTGCTCGGCCATCCGTGTCCATAATTCTTCGGTGATGAAAGGCATGAACGGATGCAGAAGCTGGAGGATGCGGTCCAGGGTCCAGGCGGCGGTATCCCGGGTTTCGGCTTTCGTCGCTTCGTCATTGCCGTTCAGCACCGGCTTGATGAATTCGACATACCAGTCGCAGAACACATCCCAGACGAAATGATAGGCCGCGCCCGCGGCCTCGTTGAAGCGGTACGCTTCCAAGGCGGTGGTGACTTCGGACACGGTGCGCGCGGTTTCGGCCACGATCCATTTGTTGACGGTGAGCTCGACCGTGGCGGGATCGAATTCGCGCTTGCGCACGCATTCGTTCATCTCGCAGAAACGCGACGCGTTCCACAGCTTGGTGCCGAAATTGCGGCAGGTCTCGACGCGGTTGATGCCCAGGCGAATGTCCCGCCCCTGCCCCGCCGCGATGGCCAACGCAAAGCGCAAGGCGTCGGCGCCATATTCATCGATGATGTCGAGGGGATCGACGACATTGCCTTTGGTCTTGGACATCTTCTGCCCCTTCTCGTCCAGGACACGGGTGTGAATGAAGACGTCGTGGAATGGCACATCGCCCATGAAATGGATGCCCATCATCATCATGCGGGCGACCCAGAAAAATATGATGTCGAAGCCGGTGACGAGGACCGAAGTCGGATAATAGCGCTTGAGCTCCGGGGTCTTGTCGGGCCAGCCCATGGTCGAGAACGGCCACAGCGCCGAGGAGAACCAGGTGTCGAGCACGTCGGGGTCGCGGTTTAGCGCAACCTCGCGCCCATAATGTTTCTTGGCCGCCGCGCGCGCCTCGCTTTCGGTTTCTTCGACAAAAATTCCTCCGTCGGGGCCATACCAGACGGGTATTTGATGGCCCCACCAAAGCTGGCGCGAAATGCACCAGGGCTGAATATTGCGCATCCAGTTGTAATAGACATTCGTCCAATGCTCGGGCACGAAGCGCGTGCGCCCCTCTTCCACCGCCTGAAGGGCCTTCTCCGCGAGCGGCGTCACGTTCAGATACCATTGCTCGGTGAGATAGGGCTCCAGCACGACGGTCTTGGTTTTCTCGTCATGCGGCACGGCGTGGACGATGTCTTCGGTTTTCTCGATCAGGCCTAACGCGTCCAAATCGGCGACGACGCGCTTCCTCGCCTCGAAGCGGTCCAAGCCGCGATACGCATCGGGCACCAAATCATTGAGCGCCCCTTCCTTGGTCAAGATGTTGAGCGGCGCCAGGCCATGCCGCTTGCCGACATCGAAATCGTTGAAATCATGCGCCGGTGTGATCTTCACCGCGCCGGTGCCCTTTTCGGGATCGGAATATTCGTCGGCGATGATGGGAATGGGCCTGTTCGCCAAGGGCAGTAACGCTTGGCTCCCGACGAGGCTGGTGTAACGCTCATCGCTGGGATGGACCGCCACCGCGACATCGCCCAGCATGGTCTCGGGGCGCGTCGTGGCGACAATGATGAATCGTCCCGCTTCGCCGGAAATCGGATATTTGATGTGCCAAAGCTTGCCTTTAACCTCGATATTCTCGACTTCCAGATCGCTGACTGCCGTCTGCAGGCGCGGGTCCCAATTGACCAGCCGCTTGTCCTTGTAGATCAGCCCCTCTTTGTGGAGCGCGACGAAGACCTTCAGCACGGCGCGCGAAAGCCCTTCGTCCATGGTGAAGCGCTCGCGGCTCCAGTCGCAGGACGCGCCCAATCGGCGCAATTGACGCACGATGGTGCCGCCCGATTCCTCTTTCCAGCGCCAGACTTCTTCGAGGAATTTCTCGCGCCCCATCTTCACCCGGCTCATCTGGCGTTTGGCCAATTCGCGCTCCACGACGAGCTGCGTGGCAATGCCCGCATGATCGGTGCCCGGCTGCCAGAGCACATTCTTGCCGCGCATCCGCTCGAACCGGGCGAGCGCGTCCTGCAGCGTGTTGTTGAGGGCGTGCCCGATATGCAGGCTGCCCGTCACATTGGGCGGGGGAATGACAATCGCAAAACTGGGCATACCCGTTTTGGAACCGGCGCGGAAGGCGCCCGAATCCTCCCATTGCGCGTAGAGGCGGGCCTCGACCTCGCCGGGATGGAAAATCTTGTCGAGCATGGCTCTGCCTGAATATCAGCTTTGCTGAAAAAAGGGGCCGTTAAGCCCGATCGTCAAGGGGAAACAGCGACAGCTCCCAA
>DASQIQ010000354.1:0-3372 GCA_035631495.1 Micropepsaceae bacterium | reverse complement strand
GGCGCATGGCTGACGAGCATGAGGAGCCCGCGCGGAGGCGGCTCCTCCAGGATTTTCAACAGTGCGTTAGCGGCGTTGTCGTTCATCTCATCGGCGGAATCGATAATCGCGACGCGCCAGCCGCCCGCCTCGGCCGTCATCCCGAAAAAACCCCCGAGCCGGCGGACCTCGGCGACGTCGAGCACCGTCTTGAGCTTGCCGCGCTCGTTCTCTTGCCGCCTCAACACCAGCAGCCCGGGGTGCGACTGTGCTTCGATCTGGCGCGCAACGGGATCGGCCGGCGGCACGGCGAGATCGCCGGGCCCCTTCCCGGTTGCTCCGTAACGCAGCACGTAGCGCGCGATGCGATAGGCCAAAGTCGCCTTGCCGATGCCCGGCGGTCCCGCAATCAGCCAGGCCTGCGGCGGCCGGCCAGAGCGGATCGCGCGAGCGGCGCGGGTCAACGCGGCATCCTGCCCGATCAAATCATAGGTCGCGCGCGGATGGGGGTAGCCCGCGATGCGATCGGGCTCTTCGGCCTCGGACTCGCGGCGCGCCGGACTCATGGCTGCAGCCTTTCGGCGACAATGCGCCAGACATCGGCGGCGATGGCATCAGCCTCACGCGATCCGTCGATGACGGAGCAGCGCGCGGGCTCGGCCACCGCCATTCGTAAGAAGCCGTCGCGGAGCCGCGCATGAAATGCGGCATCGAAGCGTTCGAAACGATTCTCGATTGCCTGATGCACTGAAGCAGCCGTGCTGGCCGGGCCACCCTTATCATACAGCGCCAAGCCGCGGCCCGCGGCACGCTTAAGACCCTCTTGCGGCTCCATATCCAAGATGATCGTCAAATCCGGCGCAAAGCCACCGAGCGCCGCGCGCTGCAAGTGACGCACGGTCTCTATCCCCAAGCCTCGCGCGATGCCTTGATAAACGAAGGTGGAATCCGCAAAGCGGTCGGAGATCACCCAAGTTCCAGCATTGAGGGCGGGGCCGATGAGCCGTGCGACGTGATCGGCGCGCGCCGCGATGAACAGCAAGGTTTCGGCGAGCGGCGTCCAGCGTTCGGGCTCGCCTTCCACCAGGAGCTTGCGGATTTCTTCGGCGCCCCGCGAACCGCCGGGCTCGCGGGTCAGAAGAACCGTGCGCCCATGCGACTCAAGGGAGTCTCGGAGCATCCTTGCCTGGGTGGATTTGCCGGCGCCCTCGCCTCCTTCGAAACTGATGAACTTGCCCCGCATTCACACCTTGTCGGCGCCGAACACCAGCACCTGCAGCCCCATCATCATCTTATCGAGGAAGCCGTTCGAAGGCACGGCCGCCGCCGCGACGGCGGGGACGACTTTGTCGGGCTTTCCCGGCACAGAGACTGTCAGCGTTCCAATCTGCTGGCCTGCGGCAATTGGCGCGCGCAGGGGACCGTCATAGCGCAGGGTCACTTTCAGGTCGCGGCGCGATTCCACCGGCATCATGACGCGCAACGGGTCGCTGACCGTGACGGGCACGGTATTTTTGGCCCCGCCCCAGATTTGCGCATCGGCCACCACATCGCCTTTGCCGGCGAGCTGGAAGGCCTTGAATTCGCGATAGCCGATGTCGAGGAGGCGGCGAGCTTCGTTGATACGCTCATGTTCGCTCTTCATGCCGTTGAGCACGATGACCAGGCGGCGGTCATTGCGCAGCGCCGATGCCACGATGCCATAGCCGCCCGCATCCGTGTGACCGGTCTTCAAACCGTCAACGCCGATATTCTCATTGACCAATGTATTGCGGTTGGGCTGGCGGATATTGCTCCAGGTGAAGTCCTTCATGGCGAAATATTTGTAATAGTCGGGATAGGTGCGGATGACATGCGCGGCAAGCTTGCCCAGATCCTCCGCCGACATGGTTTGGCCGGGATCGGGAAGACCGCTGGAATTGACGAAATGCGACTGGGTGAGCCCGAGCTCCTTGGCGCGCGCGTTCAGCATGTCGGCGAAACCCGCTTCCGAACCGCCCAGAGCTTCGGCGACCACAACACAGGCATCGCCGCCGGACTGGACAATGATGCCCTTCAAGAGGTCGTCGACACTGATGTCGGAATTGAGCGCCACCCACATCTTGGATTCATTGTCCTTCTGGCCCTGACGCCAGGCGGTTTCCGAGACGTGGAACGTACTCTCCGGCTTCAATCGTCCGTCCTTCAAGCGCTGAAAAACGAGCTCGACCGTCATCAGCTTGCTCATGGACGATGGCGGCATCGGCTCGCTGCAGGCTTTGCAGAACAGGATCTCGCCGCTGTCGTAATCGAGCAGCAAAGCATGATTGGCATTGGTCAGGATCTCCGCTCTGGCGCCTGGGCTCACGACCAGAGCCGCGCCGGCAAGAAGACCAAAAATCGACGGACGGATTAGACGCGCGAGAAACACCGGTAACCTCCCTTGGATACGCGACACGCTCATAACGTCCTGGGAGTTAAATTCGCCCCAAGATCGGCGTGTCCTTACGAACTTGAAACAGCATCGACCACGATCTGGACATCATTTTGACCAAGCGCCAGAACCTGGGCGAGCGCGGCGTCAGCTTGTTCCACGGCCTGGAAGGGACCGACGCGCACCCGGTAGATCGGGCGGCCATCCTTCATTCCCTGAAATACTCGTGCCCCGGTGCTGCTCAGCTTGGCCGCAACGGTTGCGGCATTTACCGGGGACGTGAACGCCCCCGCCTGGACGTACAGCGCGGTTGCGGGCGGCACGGGTATTTCGACCACCTTGCCATCGGCCGTGACGCCCTCAGAAGGGGCCGGCAGGATCATCTCTTCGACCAGCTTAGGAAGGTTCCGGGCCATAATAGGGGGAGCGACGGCCACCCCGGCTACCGGCGGCAAGGCCATGGCCTCTACCTGGGCGACGGGCGCCGCAGGGACGGCTGCCGCGACTTCCGGTGGCGTCTCGTCAGCGGGGGATGCGAGGCCCGGGCCGGTAAGATTGGCGCGACCGATATAGGTGACGCGCACGCGGGCGAGCCCGTTCAGGCGGAACCCGAGCAGATCCGCAGCGTGCTCCGACAGATCGAGGATGCGGCCATTCACGTAGGGCCCGCGGTCATTGACGCGCACGACCAGCGAGCGCCCGTTCTGAAGATTGGTCACCCGCACATTGACCGGCATCGGCAGCGTGGGATGGGCGCCGCTCACGGCGTTGCGGTCGAACACCTCGCCATCCGCGGTCAGATGGCCGTCATAGTCCATGCCGTACCAGGACGCGATCCCGGTTTCGTCGTAAGCGGGCTGTTCCTGCGGATAATACCAGACGCCGCCGACCTGATAGGGACTGCCGACCTTATAGACGGGGTTTGCCATCACGGAAGGCGGCGGAGGAGGAGCGAGCGCGTTCGCAACGGGGGCTTTAGG
>DASQIQ010000353.1:0-27947 GCA_035631495.1 Micropepsaceae bacterium | reverse complement strand
TTGGCGCGCGCTATCCGACTCCGCCGCTCGACGATGCGTTACAAATGCAGATCGCGCGCATTGTCGAATTGTGGCAATCGGCGCTGGGCCGATATGGAAAGAGCAGCGGCTTCCTGTTCGGGCATTTCACGATTGCCGACGCGTTCTATGCGCCGGTGGCGACGCGTTTCGAAACATACGGCGTTCATCTTCCGCCCGTCGCGCAAGCCTATACGCAGCGCATCCTGGCAACGCCCGCCATGCGCGAATGGGAAGAGAGCGCCAGAGGCGAAGCGACGCCCTAGTGTGGTGAATTTGAAGTTCCTAGAATCAGCATGACATCGCAGAGCTACACCGAGGTGTGGCGAATTTCAGATTCGCCACACTAGCCTGGCCCATCATCACTTTGCGTTCAGGATTTGCGGACCGGCGTGCTCACCGGAAGCGCGGCCTTCTGGCCGGGCTTCAGGATACCGGCCTCGGTGAAGAAACGCACCGCTCCGGGATGAAGCGGAGCCGTCGCCTCCTTTGGGCCGGAGGCGATATCCATGAAATGAGAGCCCAACCGGCTGGACTGAATCGTGCCGCGATTGGCCGGATTGTAGAGAGACTTCAAAATCCCATAGATTAAATTGTCCGGCTGGGAAGCGTCCGTAACCCACAATGCATCGACGCTGACCGTGTCGACAGCCGGGACATTGCCGTAAGTGCCCTTCGCGATGGTGTGAGCGCTAAGGTTGGGCTCCTTTGCGAGAAGTCGCTTGAGCCCCTCGCCCGTAATGGGAATCAGCTCCGCCACGTCTTCGTCGAGCAATTGCTCCAGCAGGCCGACCGGCGTTCCGCCGACGAAGAACACGGCGTCGAGCTTGCCCATCTGCAGGAGCTCGACGGCCTGATCGGAGGAATCGTAATTGGCGATGATGGATTTGTCCGGGATCCTGAAGGCGGCCAGCACCGCGCGCGCCGTGACGTTCGTGCCCGAACCCTCGGTCGACAGCGACACGCGCTTGCCGCGCAGATCGGCCACGCTCTTGATCTTCGACTTTTTCGCGACAACGAGATGCAGGTCCTCGCCATAGAGATTGGCGATCACGCGCAATTGTTTGATCGGCCCGCCTTTGCGAAACGGTCCCTGGCCGGCGACGGCGGCGGCCACGACATCGGCCTGCGCGATTCCGGAAGTGACCATGCCGCTATTCACCGCGAGCAGATTGGCAACCGATCCTTGCGAAGCGCGAGTCGAAATGATGAGACCCGAAGGACCGCAAGCATTCGCGGCCTCGCAGCGTTCGACGCCAGGCGGATGACTCAGGAGCTGCGCCAGCATGGCGCCAACGGGAAAATAGGTACCGGTGGTCGAACCCGTCGAAATCTGGAAAGCCACACGCTGCGGATTGTCGAGCGTCTGCGCTGCCGTTTTGGGCGCAAGCATCGTCATCAAGGCGAGGGCGGTAACCAACCCTGCCGCAAGTCCCGAAGACCGGTTGAATCTCTTTGCTTGCATGACGCTATATAGAACGAGGGTATTACCACTGGATATAGAACAATGGCATTGCGGCTGGAATTGGACTAGATGCCGTAATCCCCACAAAAATTGAAGGCCCGGGACGCCGCAAGATTAAGGGATTCTTGACCGCAAATCCGCATGCTGCGGGACGCTCTCGCCCGCAGAGATGACCTCATGGCGGCGAGCTTGGCCGTTCAGGATCTGCAGGCGGAAATTGTCCATGAACCATGTGACCGTCCGATTGGGTGCGTTGGCGGCGCTGTCTGCGATGCTCCTCGGATGCGCCTCTGCCCCTCTGCTCAACGGCAATGCGACAGTCTTCTCCGACACAAGGCCAAAGGGGAAAAACGACGCTTCCGCGACTTCACGGCCAATGGCGGCTCCAACCAATATCGATGAGGCGGTGAAACAAGCCCAGGCGCAGCGGAGAAGCGGAGATTTCTCAGGCGCGGCGCACACCCTTTCGCAGCTCGTCCTGCTGGCGCCGGACGATGCACGGGTGCTGGGAGAATATGGCAAGACCCTGATCGCGATGGGGCGCAACGACGACGCGCTCGCTTTTCTCGAGCGCGCGGTCGAGCTTCAGCCAAACGACTGGTCGCTCTTTTCGGCCCAAGGAGTCGCCTACGACCAGAAGGGCGAATTTTTGGCAGCCCAGGCAGCCTATGGTCGCGCCCTAGAGTTGAAGCCGGGCGATCCTACAGTGCTCTCGAACGCGGCACTCTCTCACGTGCAGACCGGCGATCTGGACGGGGCCGAAGCCTTGCTCATGCAAGCATCGCCTTCCAGCGCGGAATTTCCGCGGATCGCAAGCAATTTGGCTTTGGTGCGCAGCCTCAAGAGTTCCCGCCCACCGCAGGCCTCGGCGGTCTTGCCTCCGAAAGACATGACGCCGGTTCCCAGCCTGGAGCCGATCGACGCACCAAGCGCTCCCGACACCCAAATGGCCACCCTGCCAATAGCGGAGCCGAAGGCATCGGATATGCCCGTGGCACCACAGGCCGCGCCGGAACTCGCGAGCGCCGCCGAGATGCCCGCCGGGGGCGTTGCGGAACCCGATACCACCGCAAGTGCATCGCAGATGGACCCGAGCGCAAGGGTGCAGCCCGTTCCTTCGCAGCCTGCGGCCGTACCGGCCAAGCCTAAGCCAACACCTGTCCGTTCCAGCCAATCGGGCGGTGCGCCGAAAAGCGAGCCTGTCCTTCAGATGCGTCCCACGCCGGACGACGATGAACCAAGCGTGACCCGTCCCAGGACGGTAAACGCAAGAAAAACCATATCACCGGCAGCGCGCGACAATAGAGGGCCCGAGTCCGAACCATTGCCGTTGCGCCCGACGGCGGCCGATCCGCCCGCCACGGTTGAGGCCAGCGCCCGGAAGTAGATTCTGGGATATTTGAGCTACAGAGCCGCGCGGCTATTTCACCAAGCCCATGATCTTGAGCGCCGCAGGCCCCAGGATCACCACGAACAGGCAGGGCAGGAAGAACACGATCATCGGCACGGTCAGTTTTGAGGGCAACGAAGCGGCCTTGCGCTCGGCTTCCGCCATGCGCATTTCGCGGTTTTCCTGCGCCGTCACGCGAAGCGCCTGGCCCATCGGCGTACCGTATTTTTCCGATTGGATGAGAGCCGCCGCCACCGCCTTGACGCCGGAATGACCGCAACGCTCCGCTAGGTTCTGGAAGGCCTGCCGGCGGTCCGGCAGATAGGACAACTCCGCGGTGGTGAGGCCCAGTTCCTCGGCGAGTTCGACCGATTGCGATCCCACCTCCCCCGCGACACGATTGAAAGCTGCCTCGATCGACATACCCGACTCGACGCAGATCAGCATGAGATCGAGGGCATCGGGAAAGGCGCGCATGATGGAGCCTTGGCGCGCCTGGATGCGGTTGCTGACAAAAATATCGGGCAAGTAATAGCCGAGCAACGCGGCCGCGACCGAGGCGAGCAATTTCATGCTGAAGGGCCAAGCCAGATGGCTGACACCGAAGACGTAGATCATGGCGCCGATGAAGACGACAGGCGGCATCAGGAAGCGAAAGAACATGAACGTGACGAGCGGACCCTGACCGCGATAGCCGGCGCGGGCGAGCTTTTCTTTCATGCCCGGTGATTCCAGCAATTTCTCCAGCTTCAAATTGTCGAGCGTTTGCTTCATGAAGCCAACGGGCGTGGAGCGAAGCTGTCCCTTGGAGCGGTTGCCTTGCGCGAACGCTTCACGCTGCTTTTGACGCAATTCATCGCGCCGTTCCGCTACGGCCTTCATGCGCCCTTCGAGCGCGTCTGTCTTCATATAAGGAAGGCCGAGCGTGACAATGGTGGCGAATGCCGCAATCGCAGACAACGCGACGATCAGGAAATCGCGCTCAAGCAGCAGATATACGAAGGAGAAATTCATTTGCCCACGCTCAGTATTTGAAGCTGATCATTTTCTTCATGACAAGCACGCCAAGCCCCATCCACACCACGCAACCCATCAACATGAGATTGCCGAGCTTGACCTGAAAAAGCGGCATGATGTAGGCGGGCGTACTGAAATAGATCAGCGCCATCACGCCCGGAGGCAGCGACCCGATGATCATCGCGCCGGTCTTGGCTTCGGACGACATCGCGCGGATTTTCCCTTGCAACCGTTTGCGGTCGCGCAGCACGCCGGCGAGGTTGCTCAGCGCCTCGGAGAGATTGCCGCCGGACTTCTGCTGAATGGCCATGACGATCCCGAAGAAATTCACCTCGGGCGTCGGCATGCGCTCATACATGCGCTTGAGGCCGTCATCCATGGTGACGCCCACTTTGAGGCCCTCGGTGAGCAGCCGAAATTCACCGGCGACCGGTTCGGGAATCTCGCTGCCCACCAGTTTCAGCGCCTCGTTCACCGGAAGACCGGATTTGACGCTTCGCACGATCGTGTCGATGGCAGGGGCAAGTTCCCGGGTAAAAGCCTTCTCGCGGCGCGCCTTGAGGAAGGCAAGGACCCAGCGCGGCAAGCCGAAGGCAAAGGCGAAGCCCGCGAGAGGTAGGGCATACAGGGCCTTCACGGCCAGGAATGCGCCTACTCCGCCGCACACACCCGCAAGACCGGACAATATCCAAAAGGTCCGAATCGAAATCGTAAGTCCGGCCTGCTCGATTCGCCGACGCAGAGTGGGCCGTTTTTTCTTCTGGGCCTGCTGCTTCTCGAGCTCCTTCAGCATGGCCTGCACGTTCTTGCGGCGCTGCTGATTGGTGTCGGAGGCCCCTTTCAGCGCCCGCGCCGAGGACGTGGGCTTGGCAACCGCGGCTACGCGCTTTTTCGCCTTGTCGCTACCGGCGCCGACAAAGGCAAATGCAGCCCCGCCCATCGCCACCACGAGCAGCAGGCCGACCATGATCAACAGGGGAAGGTTCATGACGATCAGTCCTAAGGCTGTGCCGCGTCGAGGGCTTCGGCGAGTTCACGGTCCAAACCGAAATAGCGGGCACGATCCCAGAATGCAGGCCGCGCGATGCCGGTACCGACGTGGCGGCCTTGTATCTTGCCCGCCTCGTCCTCACCTTCGATTTCATAGGTGAGCAAATCCTGCGTGATGATGACGTCGCCTTCGGCACCGATCACTTCGGTGACGTTGGTGATGCGCCGCGAGCCGTCGCGCAAACGCTCAGCCTGGACGATGACGTCCACTGAGCCGACGATCATCTCGCGAATGGTCTTGGAGGGCAGAGAATATCCCCCCATCGTGATGAGCGATTCCAACCGCGAGAGCGCCTCGCGGGGAGAGTTCGCATGCACCGTTCCCATCGAGCCGTCATGGCCCGTGTTCATCGCCTGCAACAGATCGAAAGCTTCCGGACCGCGAACCTCACCCACGATGATGCGTTCCGGACGCATACGAAGGCAGTTCCTCACCAGATCGCGCATGTTGATCTGGCCCTGACCTTCAAGATTGGGCGGACGCGTCTCCAAGCGCACAACATGGGGCTGCTGCAACTGCAACTCGGCGGCGTCCTCGCAAGTGATAACGCGCTCGTCCACGTCGATATAGGCGGTCAGACAGTTGAGCAGGGTCGTCTTGCCCGAGCCGGTGCCGCCCGAAATGATGATGTTACAGCGCGAACGCCCGATCACAGCCAGCACGCGCGCACCTTCCGGAGTGATGGAGCCAAAGCGCACCAAATCGTCGAGCGTGAGCTTGTCCTTGCGGAATTTGCGGATGGTGAGGGTGGGCCCGTCAAGCGCCAGCGGCGGCGCGATGACGTTGACACGCGAGCCGTCCGGAAGGCGTGCATCGCAGATCGGCGAGCTTTCATCGACGCGGCGGCCAACCTGACTTACGATGCGCTGGCAGATGTTCATGAGCTGCGCATTGTCGCGGAAACGAATATTTGTGAGCTGCACCTTGCCGCCGACTTCGATGAACACACGCGAAGCCCCGTTGACCATGATGTCGGCGATGTCGTCGCGCGCGAGCAGGGGCTCGAGCGGGCCGTAGCCCAGGACATCGTTGCAGATGTCGGTAAGGAGCTGCTCCTGTTCGGCGATCGACATCACCACGCTCTTGATGGTGATGATCTCGTTGACGATGTCGCGGATTTCCTCGCGCGCCGAATCGACGTCGAGCTGCGCAAGTTGCGCCAGATCGATGGTATCGATCAGAGCGCTGAAGATCGTGGTTTTGACCTGGTAATAATCGTCGGAGCGGTTGTCGACGGCGATGGTGGCCGGGGCCGATGGAGTTGGCGCCAGGTTCACGCGATTGCTCGCGGGCGCTGCGGCGGCGGGTTGGGGTGGAGGTGTTGCCGGAGCGGAAGCCGCCGGCTTGGGTGCGGCCGGCTTGGGGCTTGTCGCGGCGGGCTTTTGCGTCGGAACGGCGGCTGCGGCCGCTCCCCGGGGCGGAGCGGCGCGTGTCAGTTCATCGGAAGCGCCACGCTTGCCGAACATATCTTAGCCTGCTTTTTTATTGAGGAAGGGCAGAAACGAAAGCCCCGACTTCTTTGCAGGCTGGCTGATCGAGCGTCCGGTAACCAATTCCGCGAGTGCACGTATACCTTCGGCGCCGCGGGAGTTCGGCTGAACCTCCGCGAGCATCTGGCCATTGTTCGCGGCCGTGCCGAAGAGCTGCGGATCGAAGGGCAGCACCAACACCGGCTCCTGGCCGACGGCCGCGGCGAACTCCTTGACGGGAATCTCTGGGCGCTTGGGGACACCGACCTGGTTGAGAACCAGCTTGGGCGCGGCATCATTGGCGCGGCGGCTCTTCACCACATCGATCATGTTCTTGGTGTTGCGCAGAGAGGCGAGATCGGGCGTCGCCACGATCACGATCTCGTCGGCCGCGCACAGGGTCTGGCGTGCCCAGGACGACCACGCATGGGGAACATCGACCACCACGCACGGGATGGAACTGCGCACCTGATCGATCACGCTCTCATAGGCCGAGGCGTCAACTTCGTAGTCGCGATCCAACAAAGCGGGGGCGGCAAAAAGCGAAAGATGCTCACCGCATTTGATCAGCAAGCGGTCGAGCAAAACGTCGTCGAGCCGATCAGGCGCCACCAACGCGTCGGCCACACCCTGGCCAGGATCTTCATTGAAATTCAGACCGGCCGTTCCGAACGGCAGATCGAGATCGACGATAGCCGTGTTGATCTTCAGGCTCTCGGCGATATACCAGGCGACATTGTGGGCAATGGTGGACGCACCGGCGCCGCCGCGCCCGCCTGCGAACACCACCACACGCCCAATCGGCGGCGCGCTGGGATTCACGTAGAGGTTGGAAATGGTTTCGATCAGCTGCAAGGGATTAAGCGGCGCGACGAGATATTCGGATACCCCACGACGCGTCAGCTCGCGATAGAGCTGCACGTCGTTGACGCGTCCTATGACGATGACTTTGGTGCTTTCGTCGCAGACAACCGCAAGCTTTTCGAGTTCGGCCAAAACGGCCTGGCCCTGACTTCGCGTTTCGACAATGAGAAGATTGGCGGTCTGGTTGCGGCCAAAGAAATTGACGGCTTCCTGAATGCCACCGGGATGAAGGCCGACATGGGCTTTCGACAGGCGGCGATCCGTGGACGCGCGCTGAAACGCGGCCGTGGTGTCCGGGAATTCGCAGAACGCTTCGATAGAAATCCGCGGTACCGGACGCTCATGGCCCGCCGCACCGAAGTTTTCTCCGGTGCTTGGCTCGGTTTCGTTGGTCGGCTCTTTGGACATCGTCATTTCCTCATCACTTACCGCCGCCGCCACCACTAGCGCTGGCGCCAACTTGAGAAATTGAGCCGGACTGCTCAGCGGCCTTGGTGGTGACCGTGGTTTCGCCCTTCCGGTATTTTTCGAGCACGGTGAGCCGGCGTTGGGCGTCATTGGGATCGATGGGCTTGGGCGATACGAGATCGCGCGGATCGGCGACCATCGCCGCGAGATTGTGCTGGGTCGCGCAGCCGAAATTCGGCGATATCTTGTTCGCCGATGTGTAGCCGAGGTTGGTCGACCAGTCGCCGCAATCCTCGGCATGCGCCTGGTAGCGGATATAGCTGAGCCTTATGTCGTCGCTGGCATCGGCATTGTCCGGATTTCCGACCATGATCCGGTCTCTCGGGACTCCCAGAGCCACCAGCCTGTCGGCGATCGTGCCCGGCGCGTTCGGATTGCGGCGCGAGCCGGCGATGGCGAGTGTGCCGCTGCCATTGTCCAGGTAATCGCGGGCAAAGCGCTCCAGATCCGCGCTGCCCGCCTGATCAAGCCCGCCACGTGCCGCGTTGAACGGCAGACGCAACGCTTCCATATGCGGCTCGACGGTGATGGGAAAACGCTGTTCCACCGACAGGCCATCTGCGGGCCCGTTGGGGGTAAATGCGCAGGCAGCCAGGACCAGACCGGCAAGAGCAGCGCAACCACGCAAGAAGGAGTTCGAATGGGTCATGGGGTTTCCCTCACTGCACGATGTAGCCGACGGCGTTTTTGGGGGCATCCGGCTTGGGTTTGACGTCCTTGCCGTATACGGAGTTGAGCCGGCCAAACAGGACCGTTTCCGGATCGGTCGGAACCACGTAGCCATCGTCGGGACGCGCGATCTGCGCGGGCGGAACCGGGTTCACCAAGTAGGCGGTCACAGTCACGACCAATTCGCTCTCATTGTTCTGGAAATCGCGGCTGCGGAACAGGGCGCCGAGCACCGGTAAGTCCTTCGCGCCCGGAAAGCCGTCGATATTTTGCTTCGTCTGCTGTTGGATCAACCCGCCGATCGCGAGACTGCCGCCGGAGGACAGCTCGACGGTGGTCTCGGCGCGGCGAACCGAAAGCGCCGGCAAAGTTAGGCCCGCTGTCTGGACCGTTTGGCCTTGAGAGTTGGTGAAGGTCGCGCCTGCGAGGTTGAGGGCGCCCGTGTTGGTGAGCTCGCTGACTTCGGTGGAAATCTGCAGCGAGATGCGCCCTTTGCTCAGCACCACCGGGGTAAATGACAGGCCCACACCGAATTGTTTGAATTCGATGGTGATATTGCCGTCGCGGTCGCGCCCGACTGGCACCGGGAATTCACCGCCGGCGAGGAATTTTGCCGCTTCGCCGGAAATCGCGGTGAGATTGGGCTCAGCCAGAGTATGCACCAGCCCAATCCGCTCCAAGGCCAGGAGACGGGTTGCCAGACTGTTGGGTACGGGCGTTTTGCCGATTGATCCACCCGACATGTCGGCAAGCGCGCGGCCCACCAGACTGAACTGATTATCGGTCGAGGCGACGATCGGAACGCCGGCGGCCACCGTATTAACGGTCGTGTCCAGCCCGAGCTGCTTTGAGATGATGCGGCTCATTTCGGAAACACGCACCTGGATCAGCACCTGCTGACGCTGATCGATCGAGAGATTGTTGACGACCTTGTCCTTGGAACCGGTAAAGCGCTCGGCCAGATCCTGCGCGCGGCTCGCCTCCTGGACATTGTTCACGCTGCCGGAAAGCACGACATTGTCGTTGAGCGCTTGGGCCCTGACTTTCGCTTCGGGAAGCTGGCGTGTGATCTGGTCGTTCAGATCGCTGACATCCGATCCGACCACGATCTCCACGGTCGCGATTTGACGGCCTTGCGCGTCGAGGAAGATCGCATTGGTCTGTCCGATCTTCAGCGACATGACGAAGATCCGCCGCGGCGTGCGCACGACGGCATCGGCAATCAAGGGATTGGCGACGAACACGTCACGCGCGTCGCGGTCGAGTTCGATCACGGCCGCTTTGTTGAGCGCCAGCGAAAGGTGCTGCGGCGTGCTCGCGTTTGACGCGGAAATCCGAATGATGCGCGATTCATCCACGCCCGAGGCGGGGTTCTGGGCGAGCGCCGAACTTGCCGCCGCCATCGCTAAGACCGCGAAGAGACTTGCCGTCGCGCAGAGGAATAACGGGCGAAATCGTGTCATGGTCGACCTCATTGCGGCACCCCGATAGGAACGTTCGTCGTTGTGACGGTTATGGGATTGGTGATGGGCGCGGGCGTGGGCGCGGACCCTGAAGCAGGTTCGCCGCCATTATTGCTGGCGACGACGGTCGCGCCGGAATTGCTTCCTCCGGAGCTGGCGCCTGCGGGGGAACCGCTCCCGGGGAGGCCATAGCGGAATACCGTGACCCCATTCCTGTCCGAATTCGCTCCGCCATTCGCTCCGCCGCCTACCAGCGGTTGGCGATGCAATGTGCCTTTGGCGACCGGCTCGCCCTCGCTGTCGCCGAGCGCACGCAAGGCGAGCGACAGAGTGCCCGACTGCTGCGATTGCGCGAGAAGTTCGGCCTGGACCGGGGTCAATTCCAACGTCGCTGTCTTGCCGACGACGGTTTGCTGATCCTTTTCCTGATGCGCGACCTGATCGACGGCGAGCACGCGAACGTCCTCGAGAACAGTTACGCTTATGACGTTCTTCGCGCCGCCGGTTCCTGCCGCCAGATCGCGGGTCAGCAACACATCCACGCGGTCGTTGGGAAGAATGAATCCGCCGGCGCTGGTTTCAGCGACGACCGGAACGCTGACTGCGCGCATGCCTGGCTTGATAGTGGCAGCCATGAAGCCGGCGCTACCCGCACGCACAATGCTCGCGTCGGTGATCGGTTGTCCCGCGACCAAAGGAGAACGCACCACCGCCCCTTCGACCGCCTTGGCGATGTCGGGCTGCTTGTCCTTGGTGATGAGCGTGCTCGACACTGCATTCTTCGGCCAAGAGTCCCAGCGAACCAGATCGACGCTCAAAACATGACCCGGCACGACATCCCTCGACGCGACCAGCACATCGGTGGTGATCGCGACTGGCGGTGCGGCAGCTTGCGTGGCGGGCGTTCCTCCGCCCAGCATGCCCCGCACGAGAAGCGCAGCGGCGCCTGCTGCTATGGCGGCGACGCCCAAAATTGCGATCCGCATGACGTTCATGGCGAGACTCCTTCGTGACCCTCAGAGGAGCACGAAACGATTTAGAATTCGATTAATGAAATCAGGAAGAAGCTTTGCTTCTGGCGAGTATTTCTCGCCTCGCGATCAGCGCGTTGCGGCGATGCGAAATAGCTCCGTATCCGGAAGAACGACCAGCGCCGCCATCGCCAGCGCGACCCCATAGGGAACGCCGGAACTCCGGTCTGCAAGGCGAGCCAGCCAAGGCTGCGCGGCCAAGAGAGACGGCAACGGGATCCGCCGCAGCACCAGCAGCGCGACCGTCAACATTCCGCCGAGAAGCGAAGCCACGAGCGTGTACTCGAACATCGAGTCCCAACCCAGCCAGAGACACGCCATCGCGAAGAGTTTGGCATCGCCCCCGCCTACCCAGCCGGCGGCAAACAGGGCCATGCCCGCAACCAGGGCAACCGCGCCCGCAAGCAAATGCGGCCAGGTGTCACTCCAGCTCAGGCCGTGTCCGTTGATCGTATTTGCCAGCAAGAAGGCCGCGAACAGCGCGAACATCGCTGCCGGCAAGATGTTGGGAATGGTGAAGCTCGTCAGATCGAAAATCGCGGCCGCAACCAGAAGCGCGGGCAGCATCGCAACGAGCACGATCGACACAGCCATGAGAATATTCACCGTCCCTTTGTAGAAACTGACGACCGCCGGCGGCGGTGGTCGGTTTCGTTTCGATTTACGGGTTGATCGCCGTCGCGGAGGCCGAGAGGTCCGCATTCAGCGCCGTACCCACGCCTTGCACCGCCGCGATGATCGCGACCGCAATGCCGGCGGCAATCAGACCATATTCGATGGCCGTGGCTCCGGATTCGTTGGAGAAGAAATCAGCAAAAAATTCTCGCATCATAAGATCCCGCTTGAGGTTACACCCGACCGTTCACCTCTGAATTTTTCAGTTGTTGTGAACAAGGAACACTAGGTGGCGCGCCTTAAAGCATCGTAAAAATCGGTGTGCGACCGATGTTTTCAGCCACAAAACACAACGGCCGCCACAGGGGCGGCCGTTGCTGCGCATCCGGCAAGTACAAGCCGGAAACCGATGCCCACCTTACGGGTTGATGGCGGTTGCGGAAGCGCCGAGGTTGGCGTTCAGCGCGGTACCGACCGACTGCACCGCCGCAATGATCGCAACCGCAATGCCGGCGGCAATCAGACCATATTCGATGGCCGTGGCTCCAGATTCATTGGACAAGAAATCAGCTAGAAATCTTTTCATCATAAGCTCCCGCTTGAGTTACACCCTGACCGTCCACCTCTGAATTCTCAGTTGTTGTGAACGGAAGAACTCTAGGCGGCATCTCTTAAGGGATCGTAAAAAGTAGGACCGCGCCCTACGTCGTCAGCCACAAAGCACAACGGCCGCCACAAGGGCGGCCGTTGCTACGCATCCGGCAAGCACGCGCCGGAAAACGATGCCCGTCTTACGGGTTGATCGCCTTTGCAGAAGCGCCGAGGTTGGCGTTCAGCGCGGTGCCGACCGACTGCACCGCCGCAATGATCGCAACCGCGATGCCGGCGGCGATCAGGCCATATTCAATGGCCGTAGCGCCGGATTCATTGCTGATGAAACGAGAAACCAAATTCCGCATTGGAAGCCTCCACTTGCAAGTTACACCCTGATCGTTCACGCGAACGGCCGTTAGGCTCTTATCCGTGAACAAGGGCATGCTAGGGGGGTGGTCTTAACGAGGCATGAAGATGACGGCATGGGAAAGCGGAGAATCGCCACCAAAAATCACACAAACGCTGGGTTTTGATCGTATTGGAAAGAAGCGCATCATCCCTCGTTAGCAATATCACGCAATTCGTTTCCATCAGCGCGCGCTGTTGCGCCGGCGGAAGCGTTCTTCGCCGACCACGCATAGAGGGGCGGCGACTATCGGAAGCGATCGCCGGACCCCGCGGGCATTTTTCATCCTTCTTTTAGGCGGATGGCGCACTGTGCGGCGAGTTCGCCTCATCGTCTCGGGTACGCCCGTCAAAAGAACCACGGAGCCTCGGTGCACCAATTTCCTTCTTCCGATCGCGCCACCGCAAGCAGCGACGGGTTCGCCGCGTCCTGGCGCGTTTTTCAATCCACGAAAACCTATGACGTTCTCTGCGCGGCGCCCTTGATCGCTTGGTACGGCTCGTCAGCTGGACGGCTCCTGCCCGCGCTTTTTGAAAAGCTTGAAAGCGCCGACGTCCACACCATCGCCATCGCTTTCGTGCTTTCGGTGTTGGCGCAAACCGCGGGCATTGCCCTCATCCTGCTGGCGCTCATATTCCTGCTTGTCCGGCGCCCGGCCGTAGGAAGAGCGAAGGGCGCATTGCCACGCATCGCCGCGATTGCAGGGACCTATCTCGGCGTCGCCGTCGTCTGGTTGCCGCCGCACTCGATGGGATTGATGCTTTCATTCCTGTCGCTGACGCTGATTCTTTCTGGTGTCGCTTTTGCAATTTTCGCGCTGCTTCATCTCGGGCGCTCATTCAGTTTGATGGCCGAAGCGCGCCGTCTCGTCACGGATGGCCCCTATTCCCGCATTCGCCATCCGCTCTATCTCGGCGAAGCGATATCGATGCTCGGGCTCACGCTGCAATATTTGTCGCCCCTCGCATTGGGAATTCTGCTGCTGCAGTTCGCCTTTCAACTGTGGCGGATGAAAAACGAAGAAGCCGTGCTGGCCTCGCAATTCGCCGAATATGAGAGCTATCAGACGCGAACGGCGCGCCTTCTCCCCGGCCTTTATTGAAAAGTGTGCGTTTCATCCTTCGTTTACAGCCTAGGGGTAGCCTGACGGGGAATCCTTTCGGAGAATGCGATGACCATTCGTTCGCGTGCGCTTTTCGCGCCAGCCTTCGGCATTATTGCAGGCCTTACCGGCCTGCTTCTGGCCACGACGGCTCATGCAGCCGGGATCGACGTGGGAATGGATCAGGGCCACATTCTCACCTTCAACGGGCCGGTGAAGACCGTCTTGGTTGGAAATTCCGCGATTGCCGACGTGACGGTAATCGATCCCAACCATGCGGTCATCTTGGGCAGGAATTTCGGCACCACCAATGTGGTGGCGCTGGATGCCAAAGGACGCGAGACTTTCAATGAGCAGGTTAACGTGATGGAACGGACCGGAAGCGCCGTCACTTTGCAGCGCGGCGCCGCCAAGTCGACACTGAACTGCAATCCGACCCGATGCGAAACCACGCCGACTCCCGGAGACGATTCGTCTCACTTTGTCGCGATGAACGGGGAAGTCGACATGCGCGAACAAACGAACGTGAAAGCCGCCAGCGGTCGGTAAAGCCCGTCGGCCCGCCGGGCCGAGACCGCATTCCCTGCCGTTCACTCCTCAAGCCTTCATGCCCAGATCCGGCATGAAGGCTTTTGTTTTAGAGGACATGTCGGTTGGCTGCCTACACTGCTTCGCAGCGCGGCCCGCCGAAGCCTTGGCGCAGGCGGGCGGACCCCGGATCTAATCCGGGGCTCGCCCGCGCGCGACACAGACAATTCCGTATGAGAGGAGCATGCACTAGAGTCTTTTTGGATTGAGAATGCTCACAATTTCTCACCATGGCAGCGTCAAAGCCCTGCCATGGGAATTGGGTGCTGGATAATCCTAATCCAAAACGATCCCAGCCTGGGACGAGGTAGAAACATGCGCCGAGCCCCTCAATGCGCCCGCGACATGGGGCTGCATTTGCCCACCGATCGGTTCAGGCGCTCGCACAAGGCTGTCGTAGAAACGGCTGCGGCTTCCTCCCATAAGGGAGGAAGCCGCGAGCGCAGTACGGTCGGCTTGTCTTAGCGCGACAGATGCAGATTGGCGAGCTCGGTGCCGATCTGATTGAAGGCGGTGACGATCTCGCCCGCCGTCGTCAGCTCGAAATATTTCGTCTGGTCGCTGGCGCAGCTCTGCAAGACGGCCGAATTCCCGGACATCACCAGAACCGTATAGATCATCACATTGGCAGCCTTGGCGTTGGCGCAGGCGAGCGTCATCCTTGCATCGACCGCTGGGGCGGGATTGACGCCGTTGCCATTGGCGGGCCAGCGGTCCTGCGTGTTGAGGCCGTCGCTGAGCAGCACGATCACGTTCTGGATCGTGGGATCGATAGGCGGCGCCATCAGCGGAGATCCTTGAGAGAGGGCCTGCCAGCCCCAGGCAAGGCCGATGGTCTGGTTCGTTCCGCCACCTGCCTGCATCGCGTCGATCTTGGCGTTCAACGCGCTCCAGTCATAGCTGAGGCTCATCAGCGAAGTTAACGTGTTGCAGTAATTGGTGGAGGTGCTGCCATAATTGTACTGCTCGGCAGGGAACAGCGTCGTGGTATCGACCAGCGTGGGTGTGTCGTTCTGCGTGTCCTTGTTTTGATCGCGGTCCATCACGCAGCCCACCCACGTGCTGTGCGCGTTGTGTACCCAAGTCTTTGTTTTGCAGGTTTTGCTGCTGCCAGAGCCCGAGCACGAACACGTCCTGGTGTTGTTGCCCAAGGTATCGACGAGGGTGGGATAGGCCGTGCAAGTGCACGAGCTGCCGGTGCAAAACGTGTTGGTGCTCCAGCTCCCGTTGAGAGAAGCCTGGTTTGTCCCCGGGTCGATGGAGCTGTCCCATTCCGTCCAGCGAAGCCATGTCGCGTTGACGCTCGCCGCGCCCACATTGACGTCCTTGGCGAACGGGACGATCGCCACCTGTACATCGCCGGGATTGACCGCCGCATTCTGAAGCTGTGTCAGCAATTGGTGAGACGCCGTTTTCAGCGCGGTGATCTTGCTGGTGCCGGTGGCGTCGGTTTGCGTCATCGAACCGGTATTGTCGAGCACCAGCGCAACGCGAAGCTTGGTCACGGAGCGTACGACCTCGTTGCTGACCGCGAGGTCGAACTTGTTGATCTGCAAAATCTGCAGCAGGGTCGTGGGGATATCGCCCGTGACGGACAGCGAGATGCTCTGGCCGTGGGGCGTGACGACGACGGGATTGTGGGTGCCAAGAGCTCCAGTCGGGTAATTGGCATTGAAATATTGGTTCGCCAAATCGGTCATTTGCTGGTTGGTAAGACCATTGCTGGCGCCGACCGCAAGTGCCGCGGAGTCCAGGGCCGAAGCGAGCCGCGATTTGGCGACAATGGCGCGAGAGAGATCGATACCTGCGCCGGCGGCACTGACCAGGCCGACGAACGTCATTGCAAAGATCATCGCCGTATTGGCGCGCTCCTCACGAATGAATTGCTTCATAAACCGAGAAACGACTCGGCCGATTCCGGCAATTCCACGCATGGCCCAAACTCCCGCTCAAATTTCTTGAACCCGGATCATAGGGGGCGGTCGCCCAAAACTCCCGTACCGAAGGAATTCGTCCTTACACAGACCTGAACGGGATGAAGATGAAATTAAGCGATTGCATGAGACTTTGCGAAACGGCACGCAACGGGCGGGTTGTAGAGCGAGCGGTGGGCTTTGAGACGCAATCGGTGAATTCTTTATTCTCATCCGGCGTAAACCGCTCATCATTCATTTACGTCACTCTGCACGCGATCTTGGTCCTGGACGCGGCCGCGCCTAAAACTGCGCTACCCGAAAGGGCAAGTTCCGGCCGGTGAACGAGCAAGGGTGAAGAGTTATGCGTATGAGTCTTCCAAGCTTGGGCAAACGCGGGAATTCCGGCAGCGCGATGCTTCAATTCGCGATGATCGCCCCGGTCTTCTTCATGTTGCTGTTCGCCACTTTGGAAACCGCGATGGTCTTCTTTGGCGACATGGTGCTCGAGAACGCCGTCAAGGTCACCGGACGGACGATCCGCACCGGACAGGCGCAGCTGGCGAACAAGACACAGGCTCAATTCCGTCAGGACATCTGCGATCAGGTCAGTTTCCTGCTCTCCTGCGCGACCGATCATCTTTATGTCGATGTGCGCTCGTTCGGGAATTTCGGTGCGGCAGACTATCCCGCGCCCCTGGATGCCAACGGCAATCTCGTGGGCAATCTGAATTCTTATAACCCCGGCGGTTCAAGCCAAGTCCCCGGCCAAAACAGCATCGTGTTGGTGCGCGTTTTGTACACCTGGCAGCTCAACACGCCGATGTTCGCCAATTACTTCGCGAATATGTCGGGCAACATGCGTCTCATAACATCCACGATGGCGTTCAAAAATGAGCCCTATTGAGAGAATGACAAGATCCCGCGCGTGGCAAGCAGCGATCGCTTGCTTAAGGCCCTTCGCAGTGGCTTGCGATGGCATGGCCGCGTTGGAGTTCGCGGTCGTGGCGCCGGTCATGATCTCGCTCTATTTCGGCGTCACCGAGCTTGCCGACGGCTTTTCCGCCAGCACCAAAGTGACATCGGTGGCGAGCACCGCCGGTGATCTTCTGGCGCAGGAAAAATCGGTCTGCGATGCCGAGATGAACGACGTCTTCACCGCTCTGCGCTCGCTGATGTATCCCTTTCCCCTGAACCAAATGCAGATCGTCCTCTCCAGTCTCATCGACGCGGGCGGCGGCACGGTCAAAGTGGCGTGGAGCGACGCATCGAACACCAGTCCACGCGCGGTCGGCTCGGTGGTCGGCATACCGGCGGGTCTGGTAGGGGTGGGCGGCAGCGTCGTCCTGGCCGAGGTGACCTATAATTATTCCTCGCCTACCGGCCATCTGATCTATGGCTCGGTGCCGCTGACGGACAAATTCTACCTGCATCCACGCCGAATACAGCAAATCGCCCGCAGCCCCAACAATTGCTGAACAGCGCGAGTCAGCGCTTCCCCCTTCCTGTATCCTCGGATTCGGCGAATCAGCCAGAGGACAGGCGCGCCGGGAATGATGAAACACAACAGTGTGGCGCTTGGCGCGCACGTCAAAGGTGTGATCGCCGCTTCCTTCCTCAGCCTCACCGTCGCCGCCGCCGCTGCCGCTTTTGCGATCGGTTTTACCGGCGCCCTGAATCGGGGCCTTTCCGACCCTAACTCGACCGCCATTGTCCGCCTCGCCGCGCTCCAGCGACTCGACGGAGCGGCCGGCTATGACGGCTTCCTGAAGGTGTACCAAGCGTTCCTCGCGGCCGGCGACCGCGCCCAACAGGCGGAACTGCGGCGCCTTGCCGATGACGCCGATATCAGTCTGTCGCTGCTTGACCGCGCAAGCGCGAATGAGCGGGACCGCGAAACAACCGCGTCCCTGCGGCGTCTAGAGGCGCCATTCCGCCGCGCGGCGCTGTTTGCTGCCAGCACCACAGACACGTCGGAAGGACTCGTCCCGAGCGCCCAACTCGAAAGCGACTACTCGGCTTTGAAAGAGGCAATCGCCGCCGCCGCCGAAGCCGTCAATGTCGCGCGCATCGCCGACCTCACACAGGCGCTGGTTTGGGCGCAGGCGACGTCGGTCGGGGCTCTTTTGCTGCTGTCGATCATGCTCTTTGCGCTCGCGTGGTTTCTACGCGAGCGGCTGATGGCCCCGCTCGAAGCCTTGCGGCACAGCGTAACGGCCGCGGCCGGAGGGGCGATTTCCGATCCTTTGTGGGGTCTGGAGCGCAAGGATGAAATCGGCGCGATCGCGCGCGCCGCCGACAGACTTCGCCGGACCGCCGCCGCATCGCATTCGGCGCGCGTCCTGCCGCGGCTCCACATGGAGCTCATCGAGCGCTTGGCCAGGGGTGCGGCGCGGCTCGAATCCGATCTGGCCAAGGCCGCGATGGCGACGAACCATGCACGGCTGCGCATCGAACATGCCGGGCTGCGAGCGGCCAAGGCGGGGCATGCGGCCATCGAAGCCACGCAGCTTGCTCGCAACGGGATCACGCGCGCAGCCGAGCGCAGTGAAGCCGTCCCACGCCAATCGCGCGCGGTGATCGACACGCTCGTCGCCGCAGTCGCCCGTCTGTCGGACGCGGCCACGCGGCTGGAACGTCAAACAGCGGTCGAGCACGCGAAATCGCCGGAAGACAATCAGCCCCCGCTCGAAGATGGCGATGCAGCCGGTGTCATGGAAGCCCTTGCCGGAGGATTGGCGGCGCTCGAGAATTTCGCCCGCCAGCGGCCCGCTCTGGCTTCAGATCAACACGTCGCGCTTTGCTCTGCTCTTCTGCAGACCATCGAAAGATTGAACGCGGTCGCACATTCCATCGCGGATTCTCCGGATCAGAACGGGGCGCGTGCTTCAGGGTGACGGCTGTCGGCGAAGCCGGATCAAGCCCTCTTGCGCAACGGAAGCCACGAGCGCGCCGTCGCGGCGGAAGATTTCCCCACGATTGAAACTGCGCGAGCCCGCTGCAGACGGACTCTCCTCGACGTAGAGCAGCCATTCGTCGGCGCGGAATGGACGGTGAAACCACATCGCGTGATCCAGGCTCGCCAATTGCAGAGCACCGGTAAAAAGGTTGTAGCCATGCGGCAAAAGCGAGGTGTCCAGAAGCGTCATGTCGGATGCGTAGGCGAGCACGCATTGGTGCAATGGGGCGGTCTCGGGCAAGGGGCCGGCGGCGCGGAACCAGACGATCTGGTGCGGCGGGTGCTTGCCTTTTGCAAAGCGATTCGGCGGCTCGACGGGCCTGATCTCAATCGGGCGCTGGCGCAGGAACCAACCGCGCGCATGCTCCGGAAGATCGGCGAGGATCTCCATCCGCCATTCGCGCTCGCTCTTCAGGCTCTCGGGAGGCGGCACGCTGGGCATGGCGATTTGATGCTCGAGACCCGTCTCGGGAACCTCGAAAGACGCCGACATGGTGAAAATCGGTTCACCGTGCTGGACGGCCACCACTCTGCGCGCGCTGAAACTCAAGCCGTCCCGGCTGCGATCGACTTCGTAGAGAATGGGAATCTTGGGATCGCCGGCGCGCAGAAAATAGGCGTGCAACGAGTGGCATTCGCGACCCTCCACGGTGCGCGAAGCCGCCACCAGCGCCTGACCGAGAACTTGGCCTCCAAACACGCGCTGCCAGCGGTCTTTGGGCGAGACGCCGCGAAAAACATTGGTGTCGAGCGTCTCGAGGTCGAACAACGCAAGCAAGGAAGAAAGCGACTCCGTCGCGCCCTCTTCGCCCGGCGAAGCATCGGAGCCTGGCACAGCCGATCCGCTCATCGGCTCTCCTGTAGAGACCGCGCTGCAGCGGCGCAAGCGTTGCCGCAACATGGAGCCAGATTTCCCCGCAATGCCGAATCGCTTCATTGTGTCGCCTGCGCGCAAAGATTTTCCTTGCCTCGTCCCCCTCGCGCCTGGAAAACAGCCCTATGGGCAACGCTCTTCTTGACCGCGCCGCGCATCAGCGGCCAGCGACCACCAAACGAGGCGCGCTGGAGCGGCTTTTCACCCTGATGTTCAAGGGGTTTGTCTACAACCAGATCTGGGAAGATCCGGCCGTCGACATCGAAGCCTTGAAGCTCGGACCGAAGCACCGGCTGATCACGATCGCCTCGGGCGGGTGCAACGTCCTAAACTACCTCGCTGCCGGACCGCAACGCATCATCGCGGTCGACCTCAATCCCAATCACATCGCGCTCACACGGCTGAAGCTGCAAGCGCTCGAACATCTGCACGACCACGATTCCTTCTTCCGTTTTTTCGGCATCGCGAAGGACAAAGCAAACCGCAGCGTCTTCGACAATTTTCTGGCGGAACGGCTCGATCCGCAAACCCGCCGCTATTGGGAGCGGCGCATGCCGCTGCACGGCCGGCGCATCAATATGTTCGCGCGCAATCTTTATCGCTACGGCTTGCTCGGCCGCTTCATCGGCGTCCTGCACGCCGTGGCGAAGCTCCACGGCAAGAGGCTGCAGGACATCCTCTCGGCGCGCGATGTGGCCGAACAGCGGGTGCTGTTCGAGCGCACCATTGCGCCGCTCTTCGACAATAGACTTGTACGGTTTCTCTCGCGCATGCCCGTATCCTATTACGGCCTGGGCATTCCGCCGGCGCAATATGACGAGCTGGTGGCCTCCGCGTCCGACGGCAATCCGGTTACCACGCTGCGCGAGCGCGTCGAGCGGTTGGCCTGCGACTTTCCCATCGCGGACAATTATTTCGCCTGGCAGGCGTTCGGACGCAGCTACGACATCGAAGGCCGGATGGCGGTTCCCGCCTATCTCATGGCGGAAAATTACGAAGCCATTAAATCGCGCGTGGACCGGGTTGACGTGCATCACGCCTCCATGACCGACTTCCTTGCCCAGGAGCCCGCGCGTTCGCTTCACCGCTATGTCCTTCTGGACGCGCAAGACTGGATGACGGCGGAGCAGATGACCGCGCTGTGGACGCAGATCGACCGCACGGCGGATGAAGAGGATGCACGCGTCATTTTTCGCACGGCGGGCGCCGAGTCGCCTTTGCCCAAGAAGCTTCCCGCGACATTGCTGGCGGCATGGACCTATCTCGAGGAGGAGAGCCGTGCCTTCCATGCCCGCGACCGATCCTCGATTTATGGCGGCTTCCACGTCTATGCGAGACGAAAACCCTCTTGAGAAACATGCGGGAAGGGGACGGTCGCAGCGCTCATTCCGTGCTGATGGACAAGGTCTACCGGCGCCAGCGACATTTCTACGACTTAACGCGCAAATATTATCTCCTTGGCCGCGACCGGCTGGTGAGGCAGCTCAACGCAAAGCCCGGAGAGCGTGTGATCGAAATCGGCTGCGGCACCGCACGCAATCTCATTCGTATTGCGGAGACCTATCCGGGCACGGAGCTTTTCGGTCTCGATGCGTCTGCCGAAATGCTTCACACGGCGCATGAGGCTGTTGCGCGCGCCCGACTGTCGCACAGGATCGTCCTGAAGCACGCGCTCGCCGAGGAGCTGACACCCAGCCTGTTTGGGTTCGAGCAGAAATTCGATCATGCGATTTTCTCCTATAGCCTCTCGATGATTCCCGATTGGCGGGCCGCGATCCGGGCGGCAGGCAAAGCCGTGCGCCCCGATGGATTCATCCATGTCGTCGATTTCGGCGACCTCCGCTCGCTGTGGCCGGTGGCTTCCGCTGCGCTTCGCGCCTGGTTGCGTCTTTTTCACGTGACCCCCCGGGACGAGCTGGTGACGTTTCTGGAAGAGCGTATGCAAACCTGCCCGGGTTGTGCTCTCTATCTCTTGCCTGGCCGTTATGCCTTTGTTTTTAAAGCGATTCCTGCTGCCGTTGTCGATATGGCGACGTCAGGTCCACGGCTCTGAGCATGGTGACCACTTTGTGGCATCCGTGCACCACGCCATAAGATTTCTTCGGCAAAGGGGATTCCATCCTCCAGGGGAGGAACCCACGGCGTCCATTCTCGTTAAGGCCTCGTTCCAGCCGCAATGGCGTGAACCGGCGACGTCGCGCATTTACACGCCCGCCGCATTTTAAATGGGGATACATAGATGAAACTCAGAATCATAGCTCTTGCGAGCGCGTCGCTCATCGCTCTCGCCACACCCGCCGCCGCTGGAGGAGATGGTTGGTATCTCGGGCTGGGCGTTGGCTGGAGCAAGATGGACGAGCTGAAATATCAGCGCACCACGCCAGGTGGCAAATTCAAGTTCGACGATGCTGCACGCTTCGACGTCGCGGCCGGGTACAAATGGGCCTCCGGCCTCCGTCTCGAACTCGAGGACGGCTACGCTAGTTACAAGGTCAGCTCGGCAACGACGCCGGCTGGTGCGGCCATCGCAGGGGCCACTGGCCATGTCACGGTCGGCACCTTTATGCCTGTCATCGCTTACGACATTCCCATAACGCCGGAGTTCGCCTTCACCGTAGGCGCAGGCGCGGGCGCCGGACGCGTGCTGGCTGCCTATAGCGATCCGACGGAAACCAACCGTAAGGGCAAGACCGCTTTTGCCTATCAGGCGATCGCCGGCGTCATCTGGTCGGTATCTTCCCAAGTCGATTTGCAGCTCGATTATCGCTATGTCTCGGTTGCCAAGACCACGCATGCCTTCAGCTCGCCGGTTGGCGTAGCTGCCGGCACGGTCCAGTACGGCGACGCGAACTCTCACAATATCATGCTCAACATCAGGTGGTTCCTGCAGGCGCCTCCGCCGCCGCCGCCGCCGCCTCCCCCGCCACCTCCGCCACCCCCACCGCCGCCGCCACCGCCGCCGCCACCGCCGCCACCGCCGCCTCCACCGCCGCCGCCGCCGCCACCACCTCCACCGCCGCCGCCACCACCGGCGGTCCGGACCTTCATCGTCTTCTTCGACTTCGATAAGTCGAACCTGACGGCTGAAGCGCAACAGGTGGTTCAGCAAGCGGTCCAGACGGCACGGACCAGCGGCATGGTCCGCATCGTGGTCACCGGCCACACCGACACGGTCGGCTCCATGGCGTATAATCAGCGCCTATCGGAACGCCGTGCCGATGCGGTCAAAACCGAAATGGTCCGCGAAGGCCTCAACGCGGGTGACATCTCGACCGTCGGCCGCAACTTCTCCGAACCGCTGGTGCCCACCGGTCCGGGCGTGCGCGAACCGCAAAACCGCCGCGCCGTGATCGATCTCGGGCGGTAGGACGTCAGCTTACAGCGAAAGGGCGGGCCTTAGGCCCACCCTTTTCTTTTGTGCTGTGGCGTCGTCAAGGAACCGCGCGGCTAGCGCGGAGCGGTCAGGCCCGCGCCTTGAGCGGGAGATATATCGACAGGCTTGCTGCGGGGCAGCGGCGCATTTGGGGGTGGCGGAGTCGTAATGGCCGCTCCGGCCGTGCGGACTTGGCAAGGGGCGAACGTGTCGTCCGCCGACGTTGTCTGACCCGAAACGAATCCCGCCAAAGTGATCTTGGCCGAATTGAGGGCCGTATCGAATGTTTCCTTCGTGCTGGCACAATAGGCGTTTATATCGCCAATGCTCTGCAGCGAGGATGTATTGGCAAGACGCGTCTTGAACGCGTGATAATCCTCCGTCCCGGTCTTTCCATTCAAACGGCGAAAGAAGTTCTGCAGCGCCCGGTCGGAGTTCTGCAGTTCCTTTTGATAGGCCGTGACGAATTTGTTGTAGAGCTGGATGGCGTTGCAGGAGAGCGCCGCGACCATCAGCTTCTGCTGCACGGCGGCGGCTTTGATCGCCGTCATGTCGTCAGGTCTGGCGCAGCCGGCCGCTTCGGTGGTTGCCGCCCACACATTCCCGGCCATGCAGGTCAGCATCAGCGCTGTGGCGCAAGACTTGGCGAGTTTACGCATCGGACCCCCTAGGGATAGCTACCAGAAGGATGCGAATTTTTCGCAAATTCCGCAATAATCGCAAGCCCCTAGCTGAAAGTGACTGTAACACCGCGAGGCCTTATAGCCCAGGGCAATTTGCAGCTTCCTTAAGCGTCCCTTAGCTGGTTTGGCCGTTCTTTGTTCAAACACCATACGTCGTCCTTGTATCCGGTGGCTGTGGATTTTTTCGGCTCTTTTCGCGCTTCCCTCGTTGCTATATGTCTCCCGGCCCTTGGCAGGCGCGCCGCTTGCCGAAAACTAGGAATGGACCATGGCCTATAAAGTCGCCGTCGTTGGCGCTACCGGCAATGTCGGCCGGGAAATGCTGAGCATCCTGGCCGAACGGCAATTTCCCGCCAGCGAAGTGGTCGCGCTCGCCTCAACCCGCTCTACCGGGCTCGACGTGTCGTTCGGCGATGCAACGCTCAAGGTCAAGGCGCTCGATTATTACGATTTCGCCGGCACGGACATCTGTTTGATGTCCGCGGGCTCCGCCGTTTCCAAAGAATGGTCACCCAGAATTGCAGCCAAGGGTGCGATCGTCATCGACAATTCTTCGCAATGGCGCATGGACCGCGACGTGCCGCTGGTGGTTCCGGAGGTGAACGCACAGGTTCTGGAAGGCGGCATCAAAAAGGGAATCATCGCCAATCCCAATTGTTCGACCGTGCAGATGGTCGTGGTTCTGAAACCGCTTCATGACGCCGCCACCATCAAGCGCGTCGTGGTGTCGACCTATCAATCCGTCTCGGGCGCGGGCAAGGAGGCCATGGACGAACTCTTTCGTCAGACGCGCGCCGTATTCGTTGCCGATCCGATCGAAAAGCAGAAATTCACGAAACAGATCGCCTTCAACGTCATTCCGCACATCGACGTGTTCCTCGATTCGGGCGTCACCAAGGAGGAATGGAAGATGATGGTGGAAACGCAGAAGATTCTCGATCCCGACATACAGGTGAACGCGACATGCGTACGCGTGCCGGTGTTCATCGGCCATTCGGAATCCGTCAATGTCGAATTCGAGAAACCGATCACCGCGGATAGAGCGCGCGCCATCCTGCGTTCCGCGCCGGGCGTGCTGGTCATCGATAAGCGCGAGGACGCGGGCTATATCACGCCGGTGGAAGCCGCCGGCGAGGACGCAACCTATGTGAGTCGTATCCGCAAGGATCCAACCGTTGAGAACGGGCTTTCGCTTTGGGTGGTGTCCGACAATCTGCGCAAGGGCGCGGCGCTGAACGCCATCCAGATCGCGGAGTCGCTGATCAATCGCAAGCTTCTCAAACGTGCAGCATAGGGGGAAACGGCACATCAAGCCGTCGATGTCTCACTCTCCGATCGAACGCTATCGGGCGCGGCTCAACGCGGGCCAGCTGCAGCCCGACAAAGCACAGGCGCGCGCCGCTCATGCGCTCGACTCGCTTTATCGCGCCCTGAAGGTCTATCGGCCCAGCTCTCGCCGTATCTTCGGCTTTCGCTTTGGCGGCAGCGAATCGGACCCTCCCAAAGGCCTCTACATCCATGGCGATGTCGGCCGCGGCAAGTCGGCGCTGATGGACATGTTCTATGAAAGCGCGCCGACGCTGCGCAGACGGCGCGTGCACTTCAATCAGTTTATGACCGAGACGCATCAGCGCATCCACGAATGGCGCAATCTTTCACAGCGCGAAAGAAGCCGCCGGCCGGAATTCGTCCGCGAGGCCGAAGACGATCCGATCGCGCCTGTGGCGAAACGAATTTTGTCCGAAGCCACGCTTCTGTGCCTGGACGAGTTTCAGGTCAACGACGTCGCCGATGCCATGATCCTTGGACGCTTGTTCGAGAAGCTGCTGGCTTCGGGCGTCATCATTGTGTTGACCTCCAATACCGCTCCCGATGATCTCTACGCCGGTGGTCTCAATCGCCAGCTCTTTCTGCCCTTCATAGCGCTCATCAAGGATCGGCTTGAGATGGTTGAGCTTAATGGGCCGCGCGACTATCGCCTCGAGGCAATGGCCGGTGTGACCGTCTACAACACGCCGCTCGGCCCCGAAGCGGATGCGGCGATGAATGCGGCTTGGCGCCGGCTCACGGACAACGCGACACCGGAGCCTCTCACGCTCGAAGTCCTGGAACGCAAGATCCTCGTGCCGCAGGCAGCCGGGGGCGTGGCGCGATTCTCCTTCGCCGCGCTTTGCGGCGATGTGTTGGGCGCTGCGGATTATCTCGCGCTTTCCCAAAATTTTCACACCATGCTGATCGACGGGATTCCTCGCCTTGGGCCGGAACAAAGCAATGAGGCCAGGCGCTTCACGCTTCTCATCGACACGTTGTACGACGAGAAAGTGAAGCTCGTCTGTTCGGCCGCATCACCGCCCCAAGAGCTGTACACCGATGGAGAGAATGCGCAGGCCTTTCGCCGTGCCGCGTCGCGTCTGATGGAGATGCAGAGCGACGACTATTTGCGGTTGGGACCAGGCGCGCGTGTCATGGACGCGGCCAAATAACCGCCTGAGGCAAGCATAGGTGAGGCAGTTCAGCGGCCGCCGAGAAACCAGTAAATTTTCATCGGCTTCGAATCCGCCGGCGTCCTTTCGGTTGCGCCAGTCGCATCATTGGCGACCTGGTAGGAAGCGGCCTGGACGCGGGCGGTCTGATCGGAATTTGCCATGTTCATGGACGCGCAGCCCGCGAGAGCCGCGGCAACCGATAAAAGGAGAATGCTTCGCATCGTCATGTCACACCCCGAAGCTGGATTTTCTTTGTCATTCTTAGGCTTGCGGCACCAGACTTTTTACCCTGAGGCCACCCTGAGCTATGGTTTTGCCTAAGTCAAAGGAAAAGCCGAAAGAACCCGAGTTGAGTTAGCGATGTCGAACCTACTCTCTTTGGCTTTGATATTATTTGGCGCGGCCTTGCTCTACGGATTCCGAGACCGAATCCTGTCCGCGCTGCGACGCTTCGACGCCCGCAACACGAGGCGCCGGGCTGAGGAGGCGCGGGCCCTGATGGATCGTTATGCCCATTACCGCCAAACCGTGGAGTTTGCCGAAGAACAAGTCGAGCCTGTGGCCACGCTCACGGTTTCCGATTCTCGCACCGGTGAGCCGGTGACACATTATGTCTTTCTTGGCGAACAATACGCGACACGCAAAGAAGCGGAAGCGGTTCGCCATGCGGCGGTCGTCGAAAAAGCCCGCGAATTCTATGTCGATTTGGATCGCATCTATCTTTCGCGCCGGAAGCGCCCTGAACCGACGATCTCAGCCCCCGCGCTGAACGATCCCTCCAAGCACGAAACGTACACGCCGCCGAGAATGTAGCCGCAAAAGAAATGGACCAGGTCCTTTCGGACCTGGCCCATCGTCAATGTCATTGCCTCGAGTCTTATGCGTTAGGGCAGAAGCTCGATGAAGCCGATGCGATCAGCCGTGTTGCCGCTGAAGAAGATGCGGTTCGGATTGGTCGGATCGAGATCGATGCGACGCGGATCCTGTTGCGCGAAGGACAGCGGAAACTCGGTGAACTCGCCCGTTGCCGGATCGAAGCGGAAGATCTTGTCGACCTGCTGAGCGCTGACCCAGATGATGTGGTTCTTCTTGTCCGCCACCACCGAATACATGCCCAGGCTCGCAGTCTTGGGCGTATAGACGGTCATCTCTTTGGTCTTGGCATCGACCTTCATGAGCTTGCCGGCTTCCCACAGGCCAACCCACAAATTGCCGTCCCAGTCGCTGTTCATGCGGCGCGGAAGTGCATGGCCGCCAACGTTCGGGAGCTTGAATTCCTCGACCTTGCCGGTCTTGGGGTCTGCACGCGCCATCATGTCGGCGTCGTCTTCGGCCCACCACACGGCACCGTCGCCGGCAACCGCCAGACCGTAAGCACCCGGGCTCTCCTTGGTCTTCGCATAGCTCGGCGCTTCGAAGGTTTTGAACTCGGCCGTCGCCGGATTGAGC
>DASQIQ010000352.1:0-12764 GCA_035631495.1 Micropepsaceae bacterium | reverse complement strand
CAATTTCGCCGAAGCCTTTTTCAATCGCGCCGGCGGGCTGTATGCGCGGCACGCCTTTGGACGCGCGATTGCCGATTTCGACCAATTCATCCGCTTAAGACCAAACGTGGCCGAAGGATTTGAGGCGCGCGGGCTCGCACGCAATGCCGTGGGCGAGCTCGCCCGGGCGGTGGCCGATTTCGATTCCGCGATTGGCCTTAATCCACGCTATGCGGAAGCATTCTACGGCCGCGCGCTTGCCCGCATCGGTCTGGACCAAGATGACCGCGCCATCTCCGATCTCGATCAGGCCATTCGGTTGAAACCGGACTATGCGGATGCATTCCGCTACCGGGGCCTTATCTATTACCGCAAAGGGTTGAGCGATCAGGCGCTCGCCGATTTCGGCCAGGCCATCAAGCTGCAGCCCGATTATGGCGGCGCTTTCGACAACAGAGGCTATGCCTATCTGATGCGCGGCCAATATGATTTGGCGCTGTCCGATCTGAACCGCGCCATTCAGCTCGACCCCGATCTTACCGAAGCGTTCCACTATCGAGGCTTCGTGCTTCATCACGTCGAGCAGTACGACGCCGCGATAGCCGATTACGATCAAGCCATCCGGAGGCAGCCCGACAACGCGAACGCGTTGTTCGGCCGCGGGCTCGATTATTACTACAATGGCAAATTCGATGAGGCGATCGCGGATTATGATCGGGTCATCCTGCTGGATCCGCAGCCCGGCGCGTGGCTGAACAGAGGCAACGCCCATTTCAAGAAAGGCGATTACGATGAGGCGCGCGCCGATTTCGATCGGGCGATCAAGCTGAGGCCGGACTACGCCGAAGCATTCTACAATCGCGCGACGACGTCCTTCGCCAAGGGAGATTTCGAGCAGGCGATCGGCGATTTCGATAAAGCGATTGGGTTGAAGCCCGACTATGCCGAAGCTTTCTACAATCGCGGCGGCGCCTATGAGCAGAACGGTCAGTACGAACTCGCCGTCGCCGATTACGATCAGGCGATAAGATTGAAACCCAATGACGGGGCAGCCCTGGTGAATCGCTGCTGGACGCGTGCGGTCATGGGAAGTTCCCTCGATAATGCGCTCGAGGACTGCACCGAGGCCCTGAAGCTGAAGCAAGACAACGCCGTGACCTTCGACACGCGCGCGCTGGTCGAGCTGCGCATGGGCAAATATCAGGAGGCGCTCGCCGATTACGAGCGCGCCTTGCAGAAGAGTCCGAAACTCGCCTCGGCTCTTTTCGGACGTGGGATCGTCGAGCTCCGCACCGGGAACGCGGCACGCGGCGAGGCGGATCTCGCCGCCGCGGAAGCCGCCAAGCCCGGAACTATCCAACGCTTCGGCGGCTACGGCGTCACGCCCTGACGCTGGACGGAGTATGCGGCGAATGAAGCCGGCCGCCCGGCATGGGATAGGGAACACCTGTGGTGGAGGGCAGACTGAGGGGCAGGCCCCTGACGCTGCGCACCGCTAGGTAGCCGAAAGCCTCCGCCTCGAGAAAATCTCCCCGCCACCCAGCATCTTCGGCGCTGGTGACCTCTCCCGTCAGACGCGCGCGCAGCTCGCGCATCAGGGTGGGATTGTGCCGGCCACCGCCGCAAATCATCCAGCGTCTCGGCGGCCGCGGCAGCTGCTCATTGGCCCGCGCGATCGCTGCAGCGGTGAAGGCGGTCAAGGTTGCCGCGCCGTCCGGACCCGAAAGACCCTCCACGGCCGCCATCGGAAAATCGAAGCGGTCGAGCGATTTGGGCGGCGGCTGCAGGAACATCGGGTGACGCAGCATGGAGGCGAGCACGGTCTCGTTCACGCGGCCCCTCGCCGCGAGCTTCCCGTCGGAATCGACCGGCTTGCCCGTGTGCGCCAGTGCCCAGTCGTCGAGCGCTGCGTTCCCGGGGCCGGTATCGAACGCCATCAGCTCGCCCTTCGCTCCGACATAGGTGAGATTGGCGACGCCCCCGATGTTCACGACGGCGACGGGACGTTCCAGATTTCTGGCCAGCACCTGATGATAGAGCGGGACGAAGGGCGCACCCTGCCCACCCGCCGCGACATCGGCTTTCCGGAACTCGTTGACCACCGCAATGCCGGTGGCACGAGCCAGCGCCTCGCCATCGCCGATCTGCCAGGTGCGGCGGTCCGAAGGACGATGCAGCACGGTCTGACCGTGAAACCCGAGGAGCGCGATGTCGCCGGGTTTCCGTGCGGCTTTCTCGAGCAGGGCTAAGACCGCCGCGATATGGGCATCCGTCAAAAGCCTCTCCGCTTTGGCGATCTCGGGGGGCACCGGACCTTCGGGGGGCGTGTGCGAGGCGGCTTCCAGGGCCGCACGGAGCAGGGTGCGAGTTCCGGAATCATAGGGGCGCGTGAGCGCCGGGCCAGGCACCGCCCCGGCTTCACCGTCGGTATCGAGGATCGCGGCGTCGATGCCATCGAGCGATGTTCCGCTCATCAGGCCGATCACTTTAAGAACGTCCGCCATCCATGCTACCCAGACCGGTCCTCCATGCACGGCATCTGATAACACCAATGACCGAATTCCGCTCCGATTTCCTCAAGCTCATGAAAGCGCGGGGCCAGCTTCATCAAGCGACCGATGAGACTGGCCTGGATGCATTGCTGCAGAAAGAACGTGTCACCACCTATATCGGCTTCGATTGCACCGCACCCAGCCTGCATGTCGGCAGCTTGGTTCAGATCATGACGCTTCGCAGGTTGCAGCAGACCGGTCACAAACCGATCGTTCTGATGGGCGGCGGCACGACCAAGGTCGGCGATCCGTCCGGCAAGGACGAAATGCGCCAATTGCTCACGCCCGAGGGCATCGAAGCCAATAAGAAGAAAATCTTGGGCGTGTTCGAGCGCTTCCTCAAATTCGGTGAGGGTCCGAGCGATGCCATCATGGCCGACAATGCCGAATGGCTGGATCGGCTCGAATACATCTCCTTCCTGCGCGACGTGGGACGCCATTTTTCGGTGAATCGGATGCTCACGATGGACAGCGTGAAGCTCCGGCTCGAACGGGACGCGCCGCTCTCCTTCCTCGAATTCAATTACATGATCCTTCAGGCCTATGATTTCGTCGAGCTGTACAAACGTTACGGCTGCCGCATGCAGGCCGGCGGCTCGGACCAATGGGGCAACATCGTTGCCGGGATCGATCTCGGGCGGCGCCTTGGCGATGCGGAATTGTTCGGGGTCACCTCCCCGCTCATCACGACGTCCTCAGGTGCCAAGATGGGAAAGACCGCGGCAGGCGCGGTCTGGCTGAACGCCGATCAATGCTCGCCCTATGAATATTGGCAATTCTGGCGCAACACCGAGGACGGCGATGTGGGGCGTTTCCTGCGGCTGTTCACCGAATTGCCCGAACAGGAGATCGCCCGGCTCGAGGCGCTTCCGGGCGCCGAGCGCAATGAAGCGAAGAAGATCCTCGCGACCGAAGCCACGGCGCTCTGCCATGGCCGCGAATCTGCGCAACAAGCCGCCGAAACGGCGCGGCGGACTTTCGAGGAAGGCGCGGCGGCTGCGGGACTTCCCAGCTTTGCCATAGAGCGCGCGAAGCTTGCTGCCGGAGTTCCTGTGGCGACGCTTGCCCATCTTGCCGGGCTCACCGCCTCGGCGAGCGAAGCCAGGCGCTTCATTCAGGGCGGGGGGCTTCGCGTGAACGATGCGCCGGTCGGTGACGTGCGCGCAACAGCCAGTCTCGACGACCTCAACGCGGAAGGCGTGATCAAGCTCTCCGTCGGCAAGAAGCAGCACATTCTCATCAAGCCGGTGTGACTATTGCGGCGTTGCGGGCGCGGCTTCGGGCGCCGGCTCGGCCGAGGCCTGTGGTTGCTCTGTCGGCTCCTTCGCCGGACTGAATTCGAAAATCCGCCGGAAGATTCCGGGCGTCAGAACCGAGAGCGGATTGACGGTGATGCCGGGCTCGTTGAGGTTGCCCTTCATCGCATAGGTCAGCCCGAATATGCCTTCGCCCTTCTTGGATACCAGGAGATCGCCGAGAATGGGCACTGAACCCAGAAGACTATTGAGGCCGTAAAGCGGCACAAGCGATCCGGTCAGATCCACATGCTCGGCTTTGCGGTCGACCATGCCGGCATACGTCATGCCGATCGCCGACCCGGCCGCGCGCCCGTCGTGGATCGTCACCAGCTTGCCGCGCGCGCTGAACGGCATGCTCGCGGTGGAAAGGGCGATACCCTCGCCCTGCAATAGCCGAAGGGGGCCATCGAGACTTCCGGCGGAAAACAGCCGGGCGACGAAGGGCTGATCGGTGACGACAATATTCGTCAGTGTGACCGTTCCTTGATAATCAGGCGGCGCAGCCGGCGGCTTTACATTGACAGGACCCGGCGCATCGCCCGGGAAATTGATCCGGGCAGCGAGGACGCCACCTCGGATACTGGAGAATCCCAGGAAGGTCTCGATGAAGGCGCCCGCATCATCGGTGTCCAATGAGAGATTGCGAACACCTTTGATGGTTTCCATCTTGCCGGTGACTCTTCCCTTGCCGGTTCCCATCGCGTCGAGATTGAAGCCGGTCAGCTTTTCGCGGGCCCCGAAAGACAGAGCCAGGGTCACATCGTGAAAATCCCGGTTTTCTCGCAAGGCAAGCCGGTCCACCCGAGCACTCAACGAGAATGGATTGATCAGCTCTTCATCCACTTCCGGCGGCGGCGGACCATTCGTTGCCTTCTTTTTGTCGCCGACGAAATGGGTGGCATCCAGGCTCTTGCCTTCGATTCTGTAGGCAAAGGCACCTCCGGTCAGCGGCTCGATGTTGATGGCGAAATCATTCAAGCCCGAGCGCAAATCGGCCAGCGAGATATTGATGATCCTGCCGTCGCCATCGAACGAAAGCTGGCCATGCGCGTTCAGGCCCCCACTCGCAACCGCAAGATCGTTGACCGTGATCGCTCCCTTATCGCCGAAGCGAAGCTGCGCCGTGGCGCTCGCCGCCACGCCTGCGCGCTTGGCGAGATTGAGCGCCGGAATCTCGGCCGCGGCATTGGTCAGATCGGCCTTCACCGCCGCCTCGTCGAAATGAAACCGGCGGCCCGTCAGCGCCAGAGTCGTTGGCATGATCCCGGTCAACCATTTGGGCTCGGAGAGCCCAAGATTGGCGCGCGCGGCATCGTCGATCTTACCTGCCAGATCGATCCGCGTGGTGATTCCCGCGCCCCCAAAATCTTCCGTCCATTTGAAGCTGGCCGGCACATTGTTGATGTTGACGGTCCCTTGCGAGGTGAGAGATTTGGAATCGATCGCGAACGCCACCGTTCCATGGTCCAGTTTGCGGTTGTCGAGGGGCAAAGCGAGGTCCGTGGCCTTTGCCTGCACACCGATGCGAAGCTGGTCCAGCGCCAAGTCCTTGAGGAGCGGGAACTCGAAATCGAGATCCACAGACGCGCGTCCCGCCACGGTGGTTGGATTGATGCCGAAGCGCTTGGGATAGCCGAGCGGCTCTTCGTCGATCAGCTGCAGCACTTGGGACATCGTCCCTTCGGAGTGCGCCTTGACGCGGGTCAACACGCCCGTCGTATGAAGATCGGGGATGGTCACCTCGCCATTGGTGAGGGCGAGCGGGCCGACGGACGCCGCCGCAACGGCGACATGGAACGTGTCTCCCGTCAGCCTCGCCTCGCCATGCGCCCCCGTCATGGGCGTCATGCGGGCGATGTAGCGCGCGGTCAGGCCTTCGAACGGGAAGGTCACGTCGAGACTCTCGTCAGGCAGTTGACTGGCATCGAACGCGCCCACCGGCAGATCGGCATTGATGCGAATGGGACCGACGCGTCCTTCCGGGATATTGGCGGCGATCCATTCGCGCGCGCCCTCGGCGACGCCGTTGGGCCAATATTTCAGCGCATCGGCCACGGCGAGTGCGTCCAATTCGCCGTTCAGGGCGATGGCGGGCGCGCCGGAATCGGCGAACCGCGCGGCGCCGCTCACATCCGCCGAGAGAGTACCGTCCTTGATGACGGCGCGCCGCCAGGTAATCGTCCGCGTCTGGCGATCGTAACCGGCCTGCATGGAAACATGGCTGAGCGAGAGCGGTTGAGCCAGCAAGTCCGGTAGCTCGATGCGCAAAGCGTCGGCGTCCACATTGGCGGACAGCGTTTCGACGCCGCCATCTTTCCACCCGAAAGTGACATCGGCCTTGCCGTTGACGGAAGCCTGCTTGCCGTCAATGCGGATATTGTCCAGCGTAAGCTGATCGTGCGGCGCGTCATAGCCGCCGGTGGCAGCGAATTTTTTGAGCAACAATGGCTGCTTGAACAGCGGCGTTTCGATACTGCCGGTGCCCGTGATCTGAAAGGCCGAGGCAATGAGCCCACCATGCTCGTCAAGTGAAAAACTGGCTTCGACGTCCGAGGTCAGCCGGTAGGGTTTGAGCGCGACAAAGCTGGTGCTGTTCTGTGCCAGAGCGGGAAGCGAAAGGCCCTTGATCTCCAGCGTGCCGTGGTCCGGCGAGCCGTCGGGGCGGAGCACGGCATGAGCGGCCATGTGGGCTGAGACGCCGCCAATCTCGAAGGACGATTCCAGCGAAGCGTCGAGGACCTTGCGGGAATTCTTCAAGGTGAAGCTTGCGTCAGGGGAAATGATGAAAAGGCCGGTGGGTTCGTCGTGAAACGCTAACCGCGCATTGCGGATCGAGAAACTGTCGAGCGAACCTCCGCCGTCGGCACTGTTCTCCAGGATTTTTCGGATTGTATCGAGAAGATTGGCGTCGCTCTGGTCGCGCCCGAAGCCAAGCCGGAACGCGCCGTCCTTTGTGCGTACGCCTGTAAGTTGCACGCCGATCAAGCCAAAGCGCTTGAGATTGAGATGGCCTGCAACGAGCGCCGCCGCATCGAAATCGAGATCCGCCTTGGGCGCCTGCGCGACGATGTGGCCGTCGAGATCAAAGACTTTCGTGCCGAGGACGATCAGATTGACCTTGCCCTCCGCGCGCGACCATTCCAGGACCGCCTGGTCGAAGCGGATGACCACGCCCGATACCGAATGGTTCAAGGCGTCCTCGATGACGCTGGCGAAGGGACCAAGGGAAATCGGCCCCATCAGGAGCCGTAGGGCGGCACCTCCGAGAAAAAACAGAACAGCAGCGAGAAGTGCCCCGAAGATGAGCAGGGTGCGCTGGACAGGTCTGGGCAGCATCGTTAAGCGTACTCCACAACCTGATCGCGGTTTGCCCGATTCAGCAGGACTTCGCGACGGATCATAAGACAAAAATCCTTATTCCAAATTGATTTATCCGTGTGATGCCGGGCGCCGGTCTGCCGGGACAAAAGGGAGAGAGGATCTGCGCATGGCCTCACGCGAACTGAAAGTCGGCGATAAGGCACCCAGCTTCACGCTCCCCGCCGATGGCGGCGGTAAAGTCTCCTTAGCCGAGCTTAAAGGCAAATCTGTGGTGCTCTATTTCTACCCCAAGGACGACACCTCGGGCTGCACCGCGGAAGCCATCGCTTTTAGCAAGGATTCCAAGGCCTTCAAGGCCGCCGGAGCGGTCGTCGTCGGGGTATCCAAGGACAGCGCCGCCTCTCACGACAAGTTCAAGGCCAAATACGACCTGAGCGTGACGCTGGTGGCGGATGAAGAGACCAAGACCGCCGAAGCCTATGGCGTGTGGGTCGAGAAGAGCATGTATGGCCGGCGCTATATGGGCATGGAGCGCGCCACTTTTCTGATCGACGGCAAGGGAATCATCCGCCACATCTGGCGCAAAGTGAAAGTCCCGGGCCACTCAGTAGAGGTATTGGCCGCGGCGAAAGCGCTGTGACAAATGTTGGACTGGGCGCGTGTTTCATCAGACGGGGACTCGACATTCTGGCGGTAAGAGCTTGATCTTGTCCCTGAAGCTGGGTGAAAGTCGCGTGGGGTAGGCCTCGTAAAGGGGCATCGAGGGACGGACATCATGAATTCACTCCGGCAGCGCGCCTGGAGCCGCATCAATTTTTTGTTTCCCGAACGGCAGATTTACATCCGCAGCGATGGGCGGGTGCAATTCCTGACCTTCAGCTCGCAGATGCAGGCGATCACCGCCGGGATCAGCCTGCTGTTCCTTGGCTGGGTGGCCTTCACATCCGTCAATGTGATTTTCAAGGACCGCATCCTGGCCGCCAAGGAGCGCCATTTTCAACAGATGCAAGCTTCCTATGAATCACGCATCGCAGACCTTCAGCTTTCTTACGACGAATTGAACGGAGCGCTGGTCATCGCACAGGATCGCTTCAAGACCATTGCCGACTCGTTCGAAACCAAACAACAAGCGCTCGCTGCCGTGATCGAACACAAGAAGACTTTGCAGTCTTCGCTCGGCATCGGCGCACCCGCACCCAAGGATCCGCCTCTCAGCATCACCTTGCGTCCCCTTCCTCCCTCGCAGACCCCGGGCATGGGAGGCGCTTTTGACGCGATCAACACAGACGCAACAGCTGTTTTGGCGCCGCCCTTGAGCGCAGGGTTGGGTGCGGCGTCTCCGCCCAAGAGGGCCTTTGATCCGGTCCCCAAGGCAGTGGATGGCAATGCGCAGCCGCAGGCGGCCGATCGTCCGGGGTTTCTTAAAGGAGCAGTTGGAAGGCTTGGTTCGCTGTTCCGCCGGAAAGTCTCGGCGAGCGATTTCGACCATCCGGTTGTGAAGGAATCCGCCGCTCAGAGCGCGCGTATCGTCCGGCTTGGCCTCGGGCAGTCCGCGCTTCTTGGGGAAGCCGCCCAAGATGTCGACAAAGAGACGGCGCGGCTTACGCGTGCGCTGAAGTCGACCGGTATCGACACCAAGACGCTGATGAAGCGAGTGGATGCAGGCGCCGGACAAGGCGGCCCACTGATCCCGATTGAATCATCGGATATCGGTGCCACCGATGAAGGCTTCAACGCCAGCTTGGCCGATGCCAGCGCCGCAATCGCGAAATTGGACGGCGTCGTGACGGCCCTCAATGCCCTCCCCCTGGCCATGCCCAGCGAAGTTGTCAGCGTCAGCAGCGGCTTTGGAGCGCGCATGGACCCGTTCAACGAGGAGCTGGCATTTCATTCCGGCGTGGATTTTTCGGGACCCTCCGGCTCGCCAGTCCGTGCCACGGCCTCGGGCATCGTCGTCTTTGCCGGACGCCAAGGGGCCTATGGAAACACAGTAGAAGTCGATCACGGTTATGGTATTCGGACGCGCTATGGACATCTGTCCAAGATATTGGTTCAGGTTGGGATGGCAGTCGACAAAGGTGCAACCATCGGCAGGCTTGGGTCGACGGGACGCAGCACGGGACCACATGTTCATTACGAAGTGTGGTACGACAACGCGGTAAGAGATCCGGGCAAGTTCATCAAGGCAGGTCACTATGTTCTCGAAGAGTAAAGAACCCGAAGCCGCAGTCCCGCCGCCACCGGTGGCAGCTCCAGCCAAACGCGCAAGCCGCAATGGAGGGGTGCCCTCCATCATCAGCGCCGAATTGACCGTTCGGGGAACGCTTGTCTCTGCCGGCGACGTCACGATCGACGGCAAGGTCGATGGCGATGTCCGCGCCGCTTCTCTGGTCATCGGTGAAAAGGCCGTGATCGTCGGCGACGTGTTTGCCGAAGAGGCTACCGTTCGCGGCCGGGTGGAAGGGAGCATCCGCGCTCGCAAAGTACAGCTTTGCGCCACCTGCCACGTCGAAGGCAATATTTTGCACGAGGCGTTTTCCGTCGAATCGGGAGCATTCTTCGAGGGGAATTGCCGGCACACCGATAATCCGCTCGCCGATGCACCCGAGCTTGTCGTCTCATCGGAGCACAAAGCCTCGCCCGCTGGACAGGCGGCCGGCGAGCGCCGTCCGTCCCCGCCATCCGTCCAAGCTGGGATTCCCCCGGCCAAACCCGCAGGCGCATTGGGAATCTAGTTTAGGCTCCGCTATTCCAAATCCGAGACATGAGCGGCTTCCTCGCCGCCGACCTTCTGCGCGAGCGAAGCGACCATGAAGGGATCAAGTTCGCCATCGAGCACATCCTGGGGCGAATGCGATTGCATACCCGTGCGCAGATCCTTCACCAGCTGATAGGGCTGCAGCACATAGGACCGGATCTGGTGGCCCCAGCCGATATCGGACTTCGCCGCGTTGTCGATGGCGGCCTGCTCCTCGCGCTTGCGCATCTCCGCCTCGTAAAGCCGCGCCCGCAACATATTCCAGGCTTGTGCGCGGTTCTTGTGCTGGGAGCGGTCGTTCTGACATTGCACCGCGATGCCGGTTGGCAGATGGGTGATGCGCACTGCCGATTCGGTCTTGTTGACGTGCTGGCCGCCCGCCCCAGACGCGCGGTAAACGTCGATGCGAACGTCTTTCTCGGGAATGTCGATCTCTATCCGATCGTCGATCACGGGAAAGGCGCCCACCGAGGCAAAGCTGGTGTGCCGGCGCGCATTCGAATCGAAAGGCGAAATCCGCACCAAGCGGTGCACGCCCGACTCGGTTTTCAGCCAGCCATAGGCGTTCTCGCCCTTGACCTGGATTGTAGCCGACTTGATCCCAGCCTCTTCGCCTTCGCTCTCTTCCAGGAACTCGACTTTGTAGCCTTTCTTTTCCGCCCAGCGGCTGTACATGCGCAGCAGCATCTCGGCCCAGTCCTGGCTTTCGGTGCCGCCGGCGCCGGCGTGGATTTCGAGATAGGCGTCATTGGCATCGGCTTCGCCCGACAACATGGATTCGAGCTTCATCGCTTCCGCACGAGAGCGTAGAGCGGCAATCGCGCCTTCGGCTTCGGCAACCATCCCTTTGTCGCTCTCGGCTTCGGCCATCTCGATGAGGCCGACCGCATCGTTGAACTCATTTTCCAGCGCGCGGTAGGCGGAAATGGATCGCTCCAGACGATTGCGCTCGCGCATGAGATTTTGTGCGGTCTGCGCATCGTTCCAGAATTGCGGAGATTCGGATTTGGCGTTCAGTTCGTCGAGACGGCGGACCGATTTGTCCCAGTCAAAGATGCCTCCTCAGCAGGGAGAGCGCCTGCTTGATCTCTTCGATGGCCCGCTCGGTTTCGGCGCGCATTGTTAACACCCAACTCTTCTAGTGTGGCGAATCCGAAATTCGCAAATGCTTGGACAACACTCTGGGCGAATTTCGGATTAAAAGCCACACTAGCAATTTATTGAATCTCGGGTGGTTTTCGGATTTGAAGTTCCTAAACGCGAATGCCATCAAAATCTTAGGAACTTCAAATCCACCACACTGGGCGACGGATATAAGGGTCCGTGGCTTCGCGCGCAACGCCCCGAATTCTCAGGTCAACAGCGTGGAATTCGGCCGTTTGGCAAGATCCTTAACGGGCTCGCCGCCCGCTCGAATGGCTTAACGTCAGTCTTGTGACGCACACCCGCCGTCATTTTCTTGCCGCATGGACAAAGGTACAATGCCTCAGCGTCTTGAAAACAGGCCAGTCCATTTACCATGAGCACAGATATCAACAACGCCGATGATCCGCCTGACGAAGGCTATGGTACAATTTTGGCCATGCGAATCATCCTGACGATCCTGTTTGGCGGCTTGATCATGGTGCTCTTCCGCGCCATCGCCAGTGATCGGCTTGCGTTCGAGGGACCGCGCCGCAGAAGGCCGCTCCTGACCGTTGAAGAGGCGGTCCGTTGGCGGCCCGAATAGGCGGCATCGCAGCCGCCTTGAGCGTGTTGCTGCTGTCGAGCGTGGCGAGCGCTGCCGAAATCAAGGTTCTTTCCACGCAGGCGACCGAGCAAGCCTATCGCGAATTGGTCCCCCAATTCGAGCGGGCCACCGGGCATAAAGTCACGACGATTTTCACCGGCACCCTGGATGCCGACAAGCGCCTCGCCGCTGGAGAAGCTTACGACCTCCTGATCATGTCCGGCCCATCGATCGATGAACACCTCAAGGACGGCAAGCTCGTGACGGGCAGCCGCGTCGATCTCGCCAAGTCCGGGGTCGGGGTCGGGGTGAAAGCCGGTGCCCCCAAGCCCGACATCCACACGACCGACGCTTTGAGAAAAACGATATTGGGCGCCAAATCGATCGGCTATTCGACCGGCCCGAGCGGCCTATACGTGTTGAAGCTGTTCCAGCGGCTGGGCGTCGCCGACCAAGTGAAACCCAAGCTGAAACAGACCGCGACCGGCGTGTTCGTTGGCAGCATCATTGCGAGCGGAGACGTGGAGATCGGGTTTCAGCAAGTCAGCGAGCTTGGTCAGTATCCGGGGGTAGATTTCGTCGGCCCACTTCCGGCCGACGTCCAGGAACTGACGGTTTTTTCAAGCGGCATCATGAGGAGCGCAAAGCAAGCGGACGCGGCGAGAGCCTGGGTACGTTACCTGACCGGGCCCGAAGCCGCGCAGGCGTTTACAAGAAGAGGCCTGCAGCCGGGATAAAGTCCAAATCATGGGCTCGTCGAATTCTTCCAAGCATCAGGCCGCATATATGATGGGATAGTGATGATGCAGAGTAACGTTGCATCCGCGTCGGCTGATCAAAATGCGACGCGTGCACGCTGGACGAGCGCTGAGGCGGTTGTGCTCGCCATCCTGAGCGTGCCGTTGCTGATTGCCCTCATAGCGCTCGCCTATCGTTCGACTCTTTTGATTGCGATCAATTACAATGAGGGTTGGAATGCCTATCACGCCACCGCGGCACTGTCCGGCGGCCGGCTTTACTACCCCGCCAATGCGCTCGTCACGAACAACTACCCTCCCCTCTCATTCATCATCGTGGGCATGGTCTCCAACATTGTCGGCGACGCCATATTCGCCGGCCGGCTTGTC
>DASQIQ010000351.1:0-3641 GCA_035631495.1 Micropepsaceae bacterium | reverse complement strand
ACCGCTGGCGGCGCGCGCGGTGCGCCCGATCCTATGAACATAGGCTTCGGCGACATCGGGTAGTTCAAAATTGACCACATGAGTCACATCGTCAATATCGATCCCGCGTGCGGCAACGTCGGTCGCGACGAGAATTCGCGCACGTCCGGCACGAAAGCCTTCCAGCGCGCGCTGACGCGCGTTTTGCGACTTGTTTCCGTGAATGGCATCGGCGGCGTAACCGGCTTTGTCAAGATGTTCGGCGACCTTGTTGGCGCCGTGCTTTGTGCGGGTGAACACGATCACCCGCTTCATCGCAGAATCGCGCAGGAGTTCATGCAGCAAAGCGCGCTTGTCTTGCGTCGCCACGAAATAGACCCGTTGATCGATGCGGTCGGCGGTCATCTTTGGCGGGGAGATATCGACGCGCACGGGGTTCTTCAGAATCTCCGCGACCAGATGGGCCACTTCGGCCGGCATGGTAGCCGAAAACAGCATCGACTGGCGCTGGCGCGGAAGAAACCCAACGATCCGGCGCACGTCGCGAATGAAGCCCATGTCGAACATCCGGTCCGCTTCGTCAATGACGAGGAACGCCACCGAGCCGAGCCGAACATGTTTCTGCTGGATGACATCGAGAAGACGCCCTGGTGTCGCAACCAGAATGTCAACGCCATGACGCAAGGCTTGAACCTGGCGGTTCTGATTGACGCCGCCGAGGATGACCGCATGGCGGAGCTTCAGATTGCGTCCATAGACACGCAGGCTTTCCTCGATTTGAATGGCAAGCTCGCGTGTCGGCGCCAGAATCAGCGCGCGCGGACTCGAGGCCATCGGCGCCACGCGATTTGCCGCCAGCATTTGCAGCAGCGGCAGGCCGAATGCGGCGGTCTTTCCCGTTCCGGTTTGCGCGATGCCCAAGACATCGTTCCCGGCAAGAATGAGGGGAATCGTCTGGGTCTGAATGGGGGTAGGCTCTACGTAGTTTTCGGCGGCAAGCGCCCGCCGCAACGGCTCGGCTACGCCGAGCGCGGTAAAATTCGAATGAGTCACAATAATTCCTTGTCACACCAGAACGGCGATTGATACGCGGTTCGCGGCTGTTGCCGTCTTCCACGCACATCTGGAGCAAACGGTATGTTGAACTAACCTCGCCGTGACAGGCACACTATGAAATCTGCCGTCGTGCGACCGCGAGGACTGCTGCGTATATGGGGTGAAGTGGTACAAAGTCAACCCTGCGGCGCAAAACTCCGTGCTGCGCGGTTAACGCGACCTTCATTGCTGTTCCGGATTGACCGGTTTTGCTGAGCGGCGCTTCAACGCCTGCACTTCATTTTCCAACGCGCCGAGAAAGCGGGAGCGATCCTGTTTGGTGAAGGCGGGATTGAAGGTCTGCTGCCCCGTGGCTTCGCGCAAATGGCGATGGAGGTCGCGCATGGAGAGCGCCATGCCGATCGTGTCTTGCGTGAATTTCTTTCCCGATGGACCGATCGCGGAAGCCTGTTGTTTCAGACAGCGCGATGCGAGCGGTATGTCCGCGGTAATGGCGATATCGAAAGGCTGAATTCGCTCGGCGATCCAATCATCGGCCGCATCGGCGCCTGCCATAACGATCACGTGACGGATTCGCGGATTGGCGCTCGGCCTTACGCCGCCGTTCGTGACGATATAGACCGTAAGACCATGACGATCCGCGACGCGCTCGACCTCAACCTTGACCGGGCATGCATCGCCATCGACATAGATATCGAGCAAGAATCCACTCCGATGCGCCTGAGGCTGCGCGCGCCCGGCATTCCGGTACGCTGTTAAGGCCCGTTAGCGGTCAATAGACGCCGCTCTCGCTCCAGCGGACGGCCTCACGCAAGAGTTCCGTCGCGTTCGCAAGATTGAGCTTGTCCTTAATGCGCGCACAATAGGCCTGGACCGTCTTGATGCTGATATGCAGGTTGGTCGCAACGCTTCTTGTGTCCAGGCCCTGGCCGAGCAATCTGAAAACTTCGAGTTCTCTGTCACTCAGTTCCTCAACCGGGGTCCCCGAACGAGGATGGTTGTCGACGAATCTTTCTGCGAACAGCGCGGCCACCTCCTCGCTGACTCCAAGCTTTCCGCTGCGCACCTGGTTGATAGCGGCAATGATCTTCTTGGTGGTCTCCCGCTTCATGACATAGCCGCGTGCGCCGGCGCGGATCGCGCGCTCCGCATAATGCTTCTCGTCATGCATCGAAAGAACGATGACCGCCACGGCCGGATGGACTGCCTTGATCGTCTTGATCAATTCGAGCCCCGATCCTTCCTTGAGCGAAAGGTCCACGATCGCAAGATCGGGAGACTCTGCCCCGAGATAACCGAGCGCTTCCTGCGCGCTTCCGGCTTCGCCGCAAACCACGAGGTCAGGCTGCTGATTGATCAAACTCGCCAACCATTCGCGAACCAGCGGATGATCGTCGACGAGAAGAATTTTGAATTTCTGGTTAGGCATAATGCGGGTCCTGCTTTCGGTCGGCATGGCTGGGTTCGATCATGGGTAGTGGCTGCGGCAAACAGCAGCTGACAAGCGTTCCTCCCTCGGGGATCGCCCGGATATCAAAGCTGGCGCCGATCGATTTGGCGCGCTGCGCCATGATGGTCAGGCCCATTCCGCCATTCTTCGGAATGGAAGCGGGAATCCCGATGCCGTCGTCTCGCACCGTGAGAAGCGAACCTTCATCCCCGGCGTCGAGCGAGATGATCACATGTTGAGCCCGACCATGCTTGATCGCATTGCCAGTGGCTTCGCGCGCGATGAAGTAGAGGTGGTCCGCGGTAGAAGCGTCGGCGAAAAGAATTGGAGACTCGCATTCGAACCGGCAGGGTATCTTGAACAATTCGGTCGTCGCTCCCGCGAATTCCTGCAAGGCCTGCATGAGTCCGCCTGCATGCATCTCGACCGGTTGGAGGCCTTTGGCAAGTTTCCGGGACAGTGCAATGCCGTCCTCGATGAGGTCGACGGCTTTGGCGGCCTCGGCCGCTTCCGGGGCCCCCCGCCGCGCCAATTTCTCGCTCAAGACCTGAACCGCGAGAGCCGTTCCCGTGAGGTGCTGACCCAGACCGTCATGAAGATCGTAGCCCAGGCGGCGCCGCTCGCGCCCGCCCACTTCCAGAAGCTCGCGCTCCAGCCGCTCGCGTTCTGTGATCTCCTTGCGCAGGTCGGAGGTGCGCTCCAGGACCCTGGCCTCGAGCCCCAATGTCAGGGACCGGATGTAATCGAGCATGTGGATCAGGACGGCGTAAAAAACGAGCCGCACGATCGCGTTCCAGACGGCAATCAGCCAGCTCGAATAGGGGATATTGGATGCCAAGTCTCCCCCGGTAAACAACAAAACGCTCACAAGCGAAAGCACATAAGCGAAGCTGGGGCTGATATACCAAGTGGCTATCGCGATCGGATAAACATATATCACCGACAAGGATATCTGCCAGTTGATGAGGTAATCGCACAGCCCGATCAGAGCCACCATGACCGAGGTAGTCAGCATGGTGTTCTTGCGGGTCCGGCTTTCGGGCCATGTCATCAATCTGGCTGGATCGAACCCCACCACGCGTTTCAAGCGACGACCTCCCATGGTTGGACCTCAATGTAACCGCAATATAAATGAATTTTCCGCAAATTTCGGCTG
>DASQIQ010000350.1:0-3053 GCA_035631495.1 Micropepsaceae bacterium | reverse complement strand
CAGGGGGCGCAGGATGATCTGATGATCGCGCGCCAGGCGACAAAGCTTCCTGTGCTGCGCAAGGACTTCATGCTCGAGCCTTACCAGATCGTGCAATCGCGCGCGCTGGGCGCCGATTGCATCCTCGTCATCATGGCGATGCTGAAGGATTCCACCGCGGCACAATTGATCAAAGCCGCGCGCGCATGGGGCATGGATGCGCTGGTGGAAGTGCATGACGAAGGGGAGCTCGCGCGGGCCATCGGGTTGGACGCAGACCTCATCGGCATCAACAATCGCAACTTGAAGACATTCGTCACCGATATCGGCACCGCGATCCGATTGAAACCGCTTGTGCCCGAGGGCTGCCACGTGGTGGCGGAAAGCGGTCTGTCGACCCCTGCCGATTTGATGAGGCTTGCCAGCGCCGGGATCACCTCCTACCTGATTGGCGAAACCCAGATGCGCGCGGACGACGTGGAAGCGGCCACCCACGCGCTTCTTTCAGGGGTACGTCGATGAGCAAACTTTCCCATGTCGACGATCAGGGCCGCGCTTCCATGGTCGATGTGTCGGAGAAACAAGCGAGCGAGCGCATGGCGTCCGCCGAGGCGATCATCGCTCTTTCCGAAGAGGCTTTCCGCCTGGTCATGGCGGGCGAGATCAAGAAGGGCGACGTGTTGGCGACGGCGCGGATAGCCGGCATCATGGGGGCGAAGAAGACATCGGAGCTGATCCCGCTCTGCCACCCACTCGCGCTGAGCCATGCGGGAGTCGAATTTGCCCCGCTCGACGGACGGCCCGGCTTTCGCATCCTCGCCAGCGCCAAGACCACGGGCCAGACCGGGGTTGAGATGGAAGCCTTGACGGCGGCCGCGGTGGCTGCCCTGACCGTCTATGACATGGTCAAGGCCGTGGACAAAAGCGCGATCATCGAGAATATCCGTCTGCTGACGAAATCGGGCGGCAAAAGCGGCAGCTACCAGGCGTCCGAAAAACCGCCACGCGAACGCCAAGCCAAGACCGCAGCCAAACCTTTGGCTCCCGCCAAGGCAATCCCACGCGTGCTGATCCACGAAACCGCTGCTCCCCGCGCCGCTCCTGCCACAGGCGAGCGCGAAGCCTTACGCAAGTTCATGCTGACGCGCCGCCTCTTGGTCAGCCAATGGGCCAAATCGGCGGAAGTTCCGGTGAACGAGCTGTATGGCTATCTCAGGGGACGTTCCCGCGCATTGTCGGCGGCATCCGCCGAGCGGCTTGCCAAAGCCGCGCGCGCGAGCACCGATGAGATGTTCGGCCGCAAGGCTGCGCGATGATCTCGGTCGACGAGGCCGTTGCGCGAATCACGCGCGGTTTTGCCGCGCTTCCCGCTGAGGCCGTGCCCATCGCCGAAGCTGCGGGCCGCGTCCTGGCCGAGGACGCGGTCGCCAAACAACACCAGCCCCCGGCGCCCATGTCGGCGATGGATGGCTATGCGGTGCGCGCCAACGACGCCCATCCCGGTGCAGAACTTTCCATCATCGGCGATGCCCCAGCGGGACGCCCGTTTGCCGGGACGGTCGGCGCGAGCGAGGCCGTGCGAATCTTCACCGGCGGCGTCGTGCCACAAGGCGCCGATGCCGTGATCATTCAGGAAGATACCGAATTAAAAGGCGCTCGGGTCGTCATCAAGGAAGCCCCGAGGCCAGAGGAAAATGTGCGGCGGCGCGCGCTGGATTTTCGTGCCGGCGAAATCTTGCTCCCAAGCGGGCACCGTCTTTCGCCGCGCGATGTCGCGCTGCTCGCGGCGGCCGATTTGCCGCGAATTTCCGTCACGCGAAAACCGCGAATTATCATCGTGGCAACGGGCGATGAGCTGTCGCGTCCGGGCGAGCAACGCAAGGACGGCGGGATCGTGGCATCCTCGACCTATGCGCTGCAGGCGATGGTGCGCAATTGGGGCGGGACAGCCACCGATTTCGGCATCCTGCCCGACCGGCCGGAAGCCTTCGCCGGCCTGCCTGCGGTGGCGAAGGACGCCGATCTCATCGTGACGCAAGGCGGCGCGTCTGTCGGCGATCACGACCTCGTCCAAACGGCGCTCAAGCCGCATGGCTTCGCGCTCGATTTCTGGCGCATCGCGATGCGTCCGGGCAAGCCGCTGATCTTCGGACATCTGCGCGATACGCCGTTCATTGGACTTCCCGGCAATCCGGTCTCGGCGATGGTCTGCGCGGTTCTGTTCATTCAACCCGCCATCGCCGCCATGCTCGGAATGGCCTATGAGCCGCCCATCGCACAAGCGCGGCTTGCCTCGCCGCTGAGAGCCAATGGCAGGCGGCAGGATTACATTCGCGCGCGCGTCACGAGGCAGGATGGTATTCTTTCCGCCGAGCCTTTCGCCCTGCAGGATTCCTCGATGCAGAAGGTTTTCGCAGAGGCCGACGGCTTGATCATCCGGCGGGTGGACGCTCCGGCCGCCCAAGCGGGCGATATTGTTGACGTGCTGATGCTGGACTAACGGGTGCGGAAGGCAAGCGCCTGACCTACCGGCGCGTAGGCTGATAGATCGCGATAATCGTAAGTTCCGTCTCTGGTCTCGAGGTCCCTTGGGCGTCTACTTCCCGGTCTCTTTGGCTTCTCGCGCGGCCAGCCTATCGGCTTCGGCTTTCGCGTCTGCTCTGCTCGGAAATAGGCGGCTGACAATACCCGCTTTTTCGCCGAGAGCCGATCTTTCGACAGCCCAGCCTTCCTCCTTTACGTCCGTTGATTGCCGAACGTGGACTACGCGGAAGTGCGCCATCCATCTAGAATAAAGCCAGACCTAAGCCGCTTCAATTTTTGCAATAAGAGTCAAATTGTATCAGTGCCCAAATCAGGACACCTTGCGCTGGAAAAAATTCAACTGGACAGTGCCGAGCGTCGCGCGCATGCGCTTTTGGAGCGTCCTTGCGCTTCCTTCGCGTGCATGGCGCACCCATTCGGGCGTCACCTCTACGTCCACAGAGCAAACTGTTTTTTGAGCTGGTACCCCGATTGAGAGCGCCACTGGACTTGCTCGCGGCGTTGACCGGCGATTAGAACTAAAGTAGAAC
>DASQIQ010000349.1:0-10673 GCA_035631495.1 Micropepsaceae bacterium | reverse complement strand
TCCAATCGGTGGTCATTTGGCCTTGCTTCCCTCGAGGCCCCCCATTTACAGCCGCGTTTGACAAAAGCGGCCGCACACAAGCCTCAGCCGTAACAAATGAATGTGCTGAAGCCATACCGGTACGAATAAATCGCCGAACAGATGCCGCATTCATAGGCCAGACCGCGTTTTGCGCGTACTTGCTGAACCGCGCGCGCGGACAAATTGTTGATCTCATTTTCGGTCAACTCGTGCTGGTCCGCGACCGGTTTGCCTCTGCATTTTGGGCAATGCGGTTCGTTCGCGCGGATAAGCGCCTGATACCCCATGGAAACTCTCCAGGATTTTATCCGGGAATGCCTATCCCGGAATGCGTATCCAGGAATGCACGATCCAAGAAGGTTAATTTTTATCCCGTTAACGATTGCGGGACAAATTGAATCTGTGTGCGGAATCGTACAGAGGAATTTCCGCGTAACTGTGCAATCCAACTTTACGCCTTGGAGATGACCTTGAATGCTTGACGACGTTGCGCGGCGCGAATGCTTGAGACTTGCCGCTCGCAATTGAGGCTGACGAATTCCGCGTCAGACTGTTCGTCGGCTTTCAACAAATCGTCTGTCATCTGTTCCCAAAATCGGTTTTCCTGCGCAGTTTTGCGAAGCGCCAAATGAGCAAGATTTTTTGCCTGTGCACGTTCGCCATGATCGCCCCATCGTTCGGGGTCAAGCGCAAGATGCACAGGATTTGCAGCCATCGCATTGCGACGCGCGTCACGATGGATTTTGCATCTCCAGTGCCGCGTCACCAAGGCCGCTAGACCAAACCCCACCATCGCAATGCTTGGCAAGCCGAGCATCGCCTCCTCCCTTATTGTTTGGTTAAGATGACGCAATTTGCGTGCCAACTGAGACAGGTCAGCGGATTCAATGGCTTGTCAATTACCGGCGAGAGGCTTGTAAACCTTCGCGACACCCCGATGACAAACTGAAAATTCGGTAATGGTCCGGTTAGCCGGAGTCTTGGATTTCTCTGGTCCCTATGGTTGCGGACTTAAGACATCACGTCTCCAACGGGCGCATCTCCGAGATGTTCAAACCGAACCAACGCCCGTTACGACACCAGCGGAAATATCCCTCTCCTTCGCTTCGATTTTTCGATCACATCGCGTAGTGGGACGGTGAGAAATATTCGTCCGTCTGCGGATACCGAAAAACTGCTCTTGATCCTTGCGTATGTCGGTAGTCCGGTTGTCAGAGTGGCTTTGATCGCAACTCTGATACGTCGACATCGTAGGGAATGGTACGTAAGAGCCCCGGGTTTTCCGTGATTAGGGATTGAGGAATTAAGGGCGTACACTAAGTTGCTGCCGCTCACGCGCAGCTAGACTTGAGATTGTCGTGCTCTTGTCCAGCGGAGAAGAGCCATGGCTCGGTCAAGTCGCAATCTCCTTCTTTCCGCTTTGACGCCACCGGATTATGGCTTGTTGGAGCCTCATCTCACAAAGATCGAGTTTGCTCTCCGCCAGACGTTCGAAGAGGAAAACAAGCCCATCGAATATATCTATTTCCCGGAAAACGGCATTGTGTCGATCGTCGCGAAAAGTCGGCACGAACAGGCCGAAGCAGCAATCGTCGGCCGGGAGGGTATGACGGGTATCCCGGTGGTCTTGGGAAATGACCGGTGGGTGAATGACACCTATGTGCAGGTGGAGGGCCACGGCTTTCGCATGAGGTCCAATGATCTGCGCCCAGCATTGGCAAAAAGTGCGACCCTGCGGGCCATGTTGCTCGCCTTCACGCAAGCGTTCGTCGTGCAGACGACGCAGACGGCACTGGCCAATGCGAGGGGCAATGTCGAGGGGCGCCTGGCACGCTGGCTGCTTATGGCTCACGACCGGCTCGACGGCGATGAGGTGGCTCTGACGCATGAATTCTTGGCTCTGATGCTTGGCGTAAGGCGAGCAGGGGTCACCACGACGTTGCAAAAATTGGAGAGCGACGGGCTTGTGGCCGCCAAACGTGGCCTGATTGTCATCGAGGATCGTGCTGGCCTGATCAGGCTTGCCGATCGTCTCTACGGGGTCCCCGAAGCGGAGTACCGGCGTCTCATCCCGGGAAACAAGTTCGGGACGTAACAGAGCTTGCGTCGTAGGATTTTCGACCTATGCCGCGATCACCGGTTCGACCGGAGTTTCCAAATTTCCCGGAATGTATCGGGCGGGAAGTTTTTTTCTTGTCTTCGATGCTGGATGGCGAACGGTCTTGTGGCGATGATCCGCCGCATTCGCTGTGCCTAACCGAAGCACGGATTCGACGAGCGCATCGACATCGCAAGACTGGGTGCGGTGATTGACGAATGCGGCACGGATCGTGAGCTGGCCATTGATGATCGTCGTTGAAGGGGCTGCGATTCCGGACTCATGAAGATCGGCGACGATCTTGGCGTTGACGGCGTTGGAGTCATCGGCGCGGTATCGAAAACAGACGATATTGAGTTGCGCCGGCGCCATGAGTTCCAATCGAGGATCGGATAAGACCCGCTCCTCGAGATGGCGTGCCAAGGCACAGGTCCGCGCCATTACGGCCCCCAACAGATCCGTGCCATAGGTTTTCAGGGTAAACCACGTCTTCAGCGCACGAAAGCCGCGCGAAAGATCCGGACCGTAGTCGCACGGCCAATGGCTTCCCGCGGCCAGCCCGCGCGTTTCGCGGCGCAAATACGCCGCCGGCGATGCGAATGTGTCCCTGTGTTGTTCCCCGTCGCGGACCAATATGAAACCGGCGTCGTAGGGCACCTGAGCCCATTTGTGAAAATCGAAAGCGATGGAATCCGCGTCTTGAATACCGGCGAGACGAGGAGCCAGTTCCGGCGACAGAACAGCAAGCGCGCCATAGGCGCCGTCAACATGGAACCAAAGATCTTCATTCCGGCAGAGCACGCCCACGGCCTGCAAATCATCGATGGCTCCGACATCGACAGTCCCAACTGAACCGACCACGAGGAAGGGCTTAAGGCCCGCGGCACGATCGGCTGTTATCGCGTCCTGCAGCGCGGCGACATCGATGCGCTGCGAGGCGTCGACCGGAACAAGGTGCAGCGCGTCAATCCCGAGGCCGACGAGATCCATCGCCTGAGCAATACATCCATGCGCGGCGGCGGACGTGTATGCGCGGAGTTTTGCTCCCCTTCTTTTCATGCCGGCCCGGCGGACATTCCTGCCCAGCGCCGCGGTGCGCGCGACGAGCACGGCGATCAGATTCGCCATCGACGTTCCGGTAACAAAGAGGCCGCTCGAGCCGGCCGGGAAGCCGAACATCTGCCGCGCCCATTCGGTGATTTGGCGTTCGACTTCTATCGGTATGTGATCGCGGCCGCCGAGATTGGCGTTCAAGCCGGCGGCAAGCATCTCTGCGAGCATGCCGGTGACAGTTCCGCCGCCATGCACCCATCCCATGAAACCGGGATGAACATTGCCCGTCGCGTAGGGCACGACAAAGCGGGAAAACTCATCATAGACGTCGGCTAACGCGCCCTGGGCGCGCGGTATTTCACCGCGAAAATGCGCCCGAACGGAGTCCGGAATGGGCTGCCACACGGGGCGCGAGCGAACATGCTGGGTGTAGTCAAGCATGTCGTCCAGCATGCGATGGGCCTGAACTCGTACTGCTTCCCAATCGCTTGGATCGAGTGTCACGCCGGACGCGGAAGCGGAATCGTTCGCCATGCTTAAGCGGCGCAGGCCTGAGCGCCATCCGCGTGCCGATACAGCATCGCGGTGAAGGAATTGAAGATTTTTTGCATCTGGGGGGCCTTGTAGGGGAAGACGTCCACAGGATCCATGTTGTGGACGATCATCGCATTGTCGGCCTCGAAGATCAGAAGTTTTCCGTCCTTTGTTTCCGCGCAGTCGATCCCAAAATATTCCAGGCCGATGCGACGTGCGGTCTCCGCGAGGGCCACGCCGTGCCGTCTGGCAAATTCACCCTCGAAGTTCGCCATGAACCGCGCCTCTTCCGCGCGGCGCGCGGGGCATTGCGCCATATCGGCGTTGTAGTACCAGATCTTCCATTGATCGGAGATCGCCATATGGCAGGCGTGGGGACGCCCGTCGACAAACACGATCCGATATTTGCGAAAAAGACCGTCGGCTCCGCTGTAATCGACATAGGGGGAAATGAAGAAATCCGATTCCTGGCGTTGCGACAGATAGGTATCAATGTCGGACGCAAGCTCCAATTTGGCGAGTCCAAGGCCCGCATGGCCATCGATAGGCCGCACGATCAGCGGGAATCCGCCGTCCGTAATGTTGTCACGCAATAACCCGCCATTATGGGCAATCTCGAGGAGGTTCTTGCGTGAGAGGCGGGCCGTCGCTGGAATGGAGATGCCGGGAGCGGACTTCAAGAGAACGTGCAGGCGATCGCGGTCAAGCTGGAAGATGTTCTGCGGCAGATTGAGGACCGGTCTAGGCCAGGTTTTAACCAGCTGGGTGATCTCGCTGAGCGTTTCGCTCACGGTTTCCGAGACAGGGGCGATGACCATTGCGATATCGTGCGCCGGCAAGGGTTGGGGTAACGGCATGCCCGGAACGACATAAAGCGTATTGAGCTCGATGTCCGAATCCTCGAGCAGGAATTCGAGAGGAGTGTTGCCGCCCATGTCGGTAGCGGCCGCCAAAGCCAGGACCCGCAAGCGCGGCAAGGGGCTCGCGCATGGCGATCGATAGAGGCGTTGAACATCCAAAGCGCCGGCCTGGAGGGCGAGACCGCTGACTTGATCGCCAAGCAATTGGGCGATCACGGACATGTCCATGATGGCGGCCGTATTCAAACCATCCTTGGCGACGCGTTGCAGGAGATCGTACCAGAGCGGACCAAGATCGGTTCCGTCGAACGACATCTTGCTCAATTTTGCCAACCCGATGCGTGTCGGAACCCGCTCTTGAAGAGCTTGGGCGCGTGCGCAGCTATCCATCATTGTAAGAGTCTCTGGAAAGAATGGCGGCCGCGATCTCTTCAGAGGGCTCCGCTTTGCCCAGTATTTCTGTACTGGCTGGCTGCATGGTAAAGGCCGATTGGTTAACAAGGTCCGTGTGCGAAAATTAAAAAATCACCATGATGCGTCAGAGGCCGGCGAGGAGCGCGTGCCAAAGCGCACTCAAGCCGCTCCCGGATTTTCTTGGTAAATGCTACCCTAACAAAGGAGCCGTGGACGCAAGACCATCCATGAGCGCTCCATCCTTGGGGGACAGCATGAGGCATCGGTTAACCGCAATGCTCGCGCTAACGGCCGCGGCGGGCCTCTCGACATCTGCGCTCGCAGTCCCGTTCGCGGATCCCCGGGCCGACCGTATCGCGGCTCTGGACGCCAGCGGCGCAACCCAATCGCGTGATCCCGCCTGCCGCGCCGCCACGCTGGTTTCGGCCGGCGCTGCATTTCCACGCAATCCGCACACCCTGGCGGTGCGCTGGGTCGGGTTCTCCAATTACGAGCTTGTCTATAACGGCCACATCATTCTGCTCGATGCCTATTACGACCGCGGCAATTTCTACCCGCCCTTGGGGGTCAAGGCCGCAGATCTGAAGAAAGCGGATGTTATCCTGCTCGGTCACGGGCATTTCGATCATATGTCCGATGCCGCTTCCATCGGCGCCCAGACGGGAGCTCCTGTGGTCGGCGCTCCGGTCACGACCGAGAAGCTGATGACGCAGCCCATTCCGGCGGGGCAGATCAAGACCGTGACCGGTAAGGGGGGCGAACTCCTGAAGTTCAACGGCTTCACCGTCGAACCGATCCTCGGGCGCCACGGCGAACCCGACAGACGCATCGGCGAGGTGGTGTTGCCTGCCGTCGAATCGCTGCTTCCCGAGCTGACGCCTGCGCAAAAAACCGAGGCGGCCGCGATTCGCGCGCGCGGCACCGGCGGCCCGCGTGTCATCAGCGAGGGGACCATCGCCTATCTGATCACGCTCGATGATGGGTTCCGCATCATGTACCGTGACAGCGCCGGGGTGGTGACGGATTTCGAGAAGGCCGCGATGGCGAGAATTGGACGCGTCGACCTCGCCATAACGGCATTCCGCGCGGATTATTTGCCGCTGCTGACGATCCCGCAGGCGCTGGAATATATGCGCGTCTACAAGCCGGACGTGATCATGCCGGCGCATCACGACGCCGGCCAGACGGCGGGACATGATGGGTTATGGCGTTCGACCGAGCCGGTATTCCAGGCGCTGAAGGACGAGAATCCCGACCTCGTCACCATGTCGCGCGGCTATCGCGAACCGGTATGCTTCAACACCGAATTCAACGTTTCCCGCAGGAATAATTAAAGCCAGGAGCGCGAATGGTGCCGGTTGCGAAGATGATGACGAGAGCATGCGTCGCCGCGGGGCTTTGTGCTCTCTTGGTGTCGCAGGCGGCGGCGCAAGTGCCTGCCGTGGATTGGAAGAAGCAGGAAGCGGAGATTCTGCGCCATCACCGGTCGCTGGTGCAGATCGACAGCAGCAGCCCGCCGGGCAATGAGACCAAGGTCGTCGACTATCTGAAGAAAATCTTCGAGGCCGAAGGCATACCGGTCAAAACGTTTGCGCTTCAACCCTCGCGCGCGAATCTCGTGGCCCGCCTCAAGGGCAATGGCAAGAAGCGGCCCCTTCTTCTTATGGCCCACACCGACGTGGTGGGCGTCCAGCGCGAAAAATGGCCGGTGGATCCGTTCGGCGCCGTTCTCAAGGACGGCTATATCTGGGGACGAGGCTCGCGCGACGACAAGGACAAGCTGGCGGCCAATCTGATGGTGATGCTGCTGGCGAAACGCTCCGGCGCCACCTTGGACCGCGATCTGATCTTCCTCGCCGAATCCGGCGAGGAAGCGGACCCTGCCGGCGTCGGCATCAGCTACATGGTCGGCCAGCACTTCGATGAGATCGATGCGGAGTTTGCGCTGACCGAAGGCGGCGGCGCGACGCTGGAAAACGGACGCGTGGCCACGATCAACATCCAGACCACCGAGAAAGTGCCGCGCCGATTCCGGCTTGTTGCTACCGGCACCTCCGGCCATGGGTCGGTTCCGCGTCTGGACAACCCGCTGATCCATTTGTCGGCGGCGGTGGCGAAAATCGGCAGCTTCACCATGCCGATGCGATTGAACGAGACCACTCGGACTTATTTCGAGAGACTGGCTTCGATCAGCCCGCCGGAGAAAGCGGCGCGCTATCGTGGGCTACTGGGCGCGCAGCCGTCCCAGGAAATCCAGAATTATCTCGCCGTCAACGAGCCCGAGCGGTCGTCGATGATTCGCACATCGGTGGTTCCGACGATTCTCAAGGCGGGCGTGGGACCCAATGTGATTCCTTCGGTAGCCGAGGCGACCTTCGATGTGCGCGCATTGCCCGACGAAGACATCCCGAAATTCTTCGAAGAGCTGAAGCGCGTGGTCAATGATCCGGAAGTGAAGGTCGAGCCGATCACGGTGAATTTGCGCCCCGTTGCGCCGTCCTCGCGGCTTGATACGGACATGTATCGCGCTTTGGAAAAAGTCAGCACCGCGATGTATCCCGGCGCGACAATCCTACCGACCATGTCGACGGGCGCAACGGACATGGCGCAATTGCGCGCCAAGGGCATCCAATCCTACGGCATCGGTCCGGCCAGCCCCGAGAGCGACACGATCAATTATGGCGCCCACAGCGACGTGGAGCGACTGGCGGAATCATCGCTTTACCGCCTGGTCGAATTCACCTGGCGCGCGACGCTGGATGTGGCGCTGAGCAAATAGGCGGGTCAGTTGTTGAGGATGGGGATCGACTTCACGTCGGGCGGCGGCGGCAGCGATCCGACATAGGCAAAGATGTCGGCCACGTCGGAATCGGGAAGCGCAGATGCCACATAAGGCGGCATCTCATTGACCGGGTGGCGTAGCTGATTGAGGAAGGCCGGAAATCCAATCCCCATATTGGCAATGCGCAATCCGCCCGTGCGCCCACCCCCGCCCTGGCCCACAGTGCCATGGCAATAGGAGCAGCCTTTGGTGAGGAAGAGCTGCTTTCCCTTGGCCGTGTCGCCTTTGGGTACATCCGCGGCCCAAGCGCCCGATGCGACAAGCGCAACAAAAGCGGCGATACCTAGCGAATAAGTCCTCATTGTCTTCAACGCCCCTGCGTCACGACGTCGAGAAGGACAGGTTCGCCGCCCTTGACGATGGCGATGGCTCGTTTCAACGCAGGTCCCAAATCTTTGGGATCGGTGATCGGGCCGATCGCGGCCACGCCCATGCCTTGTGCGATCTTGGCGTAATCGATGAAGGGATCGCGCAGCGTGGTCCCGATATAGGCGGTGTCGAGCGCGCGCATATGGCGCGCCGCCATGCGCTGCACATGCATGACCTCTTGGTGATAGCCGCGATTATTATGCATCACGGAAAGGATCGGGATCTTGTGATGTGCGGCGGTCCACAACACGCCAATAGTCATCAGAAGATCGCCGTCGCATTGCAGCGACACTGTCAGGCGTCCATGCTTGCGATTGGCGAGCGCGGCCCCGACCGAGGCCGATGCGCAATAGCCGATGCCCATGCCGCCGCCATCGCCGATGAAATGATAGGGCTTGTCCATTGTCCACAGACGCTGCGGCCAATAACTAACCGAGGCCGTCGGCGAGGCCAGCGACCAATCCTCATCCTTGATCTGCGCCCATACTTCCATCGACAGACGCGCGGTGCTGATCGGGCTCGCGTCCCAGCCATAGGTCGCATCGGACCGGGCGCGCAGCAAATCGGCATGATGGGCCTCGGCGAGTTTCTTGCCGCGCGCTTCGAATTTCGATTTCTGTCCCGCATTCACCAGCCGTTTCACCGCTTCGATGAGGCTCGGCATGGTCGCTTCGCCATCGCCGGTGATGGCGGTATCGACATCGGCGAAACGTTGGAAATCCTGATAGTTCGCCTTGATGTAGAGATCGCCGCTACCCAGGCTGATGGTTTTGGCGCCTTCCTTCATGAGCGGACGGGACGTGCGGCGGATCTGATCCCGATAGGAATTGATCGAGCCCCAGAAATCGCTCATTTCGAGGCCAAGGACGATATCGGCTTGCGAGATGTGCTGGCGTGCGCGGCTGCTCTGGTTGAGCGGATGGCGCGAGGCGAGATTGAGCCTTCCGCTGGTGTCGATCACGGGGCATTGCAGGGTTTCGGCGAGCTCGGTCAAGTGCTTCGCGCCGGCAGGCGTGCGGGCGTAACGGTCGGCGATGAGAACCGGATTTTCCGCGGTTACCAGGAGACGCGCGGTTTCCGCGACCGCCCCGGAATCGCCTTGCGGTGGCGTCACCTTGGGCAATTTCGGGATGCGCAGATCGAGGCCGTCCGGAATGGGGTCTTCCTGCAGCGCGCCGTCGGCGACGATCAACACCGGCGCCGTCGGCGGCGTCATGGCGATCTTGTAGGCGCGCACGCTGGATTCGGCGAAATGCTGCAGCGAAGCGGGATTGTCGTCCCATTTGGTGAAGTCGCGCGCCACGGAGGCCGTATCCTGGGCGCTGTGGTTCCATTCGATCCCCGGGCGCCGCAACTCGGCCGCCATGGTGTTGCCGACCACGACATAGACCGGCACGCGGTCGCACCAGGAATTGTAGAGCGCCATGGTGGCGTGATGCAGGCCGACCGTTCCATGCGCGAAGACGCAGAGGGGCTTGCCTTCGATCTTGTAGTAGCCGTGCCCCATCGCGACCGAGATTTCCTCATGCGAGCAGGTGAGGAATTCCGGGTTCTTGTTGCCGCCGTAATTGACCAGGGATTCATGCAAGCCGCGAAAGCTCGAGGCGGGATTCGCAGCCATGTATTCAAAGCCGAGGCTCTTGAGGCAGTCGATCATGAAATCGCTGCCGCTCTTGCCTTCGGTCAAAACCTCGAGCGCGGGAGGAGGCGCGGTTTCGGCCGCCTTGTTGGGAAGCGGCACGGGATTGCGCGCTGCCGCAGCGGGCGCCTGGGCCGCGGCCTTCAGCGGGGCCGCGAAAGCTGCCACTCCGGCCAGACCCGCGCCCTTCAAGAACCCGCGGCGGCCCGCATGTGCGCCGTCTTTGGTTTTCGACATTGTCCGCTCCCCGCATGATTCACAGCTGAGTAGCCCAGCTTATGTGGGGGCCGCCCAGCGGTAAAGCGCGCGCTCTGGCAGGCTGTCGAAGTCAACGCGTTTGGATCAGCTGGTGGAAGGGACGCCGCGTCGAACGGCAGAGCTTTTTCTGTGGGCGGGGCCATCCTAGGCGACCCATGAAGACGAGTTCTCCATTGCCGGCCAGGATATTGTCAACGGACGCGGCAAGTTTCCCGGCGGCACGAAGCGGGCCTGCTTCTCTCGTAAAGGGCGTCCCGCTCCTGCCGTAATGGGCAAAGGCGAGCGTGGCCAGACAGGGCTGCATGGCAAGACCCAGTTTGGTGGCGGTAAGCCAGAACCGTTGAATGGCCTGTCCCGTTTCCAGAAGCGCCTGCACGCGCTCGTCGGGCGACGCCCCTTTCGGGTTCATCCGAATGGTGAAATAGGCCGCGCTGCACAGACCGGGGAGATAGTCCATCTGCAGCACGGCTCCCCCAGTGCCCGCGAAGCGGTTAAGGCGTTTGGTTCGCGACCACGCTTGCATCGCCCATTTCATGATGCGCAACGTCATATCATCGAGACCTATCGCACCCGCCGGTATCCCTG
>DASQIQ010000348.1:0-10755 GCA_035631495.1 Micropepsaceae bacterium | reverse complement strand
GGATAAAGATGGCCTCGCTGTTCCTGGTGTTGCTTTATACCTTCACGCTGCGCCGCCGCGTGACCGGAACCGATCTCGTCGCGAACCGGCCGCTGCTCGCCCGCTCCCTGGCGGTGATGTCGCTGGGCCTGTGGTTTGGGGTGGCGTGGGGCGGGCGCTGGATTGGTTTTTCCTAACCGTCAAAACCCGCCTTTGCGGCAGCGGGAAATTCCATTTTCTTCGTCAAACTTACCGAGAAGATTGCTCCCCCGCCCGGTCGCTCGTCCACCTTGATAGATCCGCCATGTATCTGAATTGCGCGCTGGACAATCGACAGGCCGAGGCCCGCATGTTCCTCGCTGCGGCGATCGCGGCGCCAAAAGCGGTCGAAGATCAATTTCCGTTCCGCGGCCGCAATCCCCGGCCCTCTATCCATGACACCCACAACACCCGCGCCGCTGACGTCAACCACAACACTGGTGCCCGTCGCTGTGTACCGAATCGCGTTTTCAACAAGATTGCGGATGGCACGAAACAGCATTTCCGCATTGCCGCGAATCCATACCGGCTCAGGCGTACCAGTGAGCTCGATGGTCTTCTTGTTGGCCAGGGCAATGGGCGCCATGACACTGACGGCTTCCGAACACACAGCCGTCAGATCGGCCGCCTCGTCGACACCCACCGTAAAGCTTTCCAATTCGGCGAGTTCCAGGAGTTGGCCGACAAGCCGGCTCATCGAATCGAGTTGGGGCCGCAGCGTCTGAGCAACTCCACGATCCGAAAGCATGTCGACCTGAGTCCTCAGAACACTGAGAGGCGTGCGCAATTCATGGGCGGCGTCCGCCGTAAAATCCCGTTGGCTGCGAAAACCCTGCTCCAAGCGATCGAGTGCCTGGTTGATGGCCTGAACCAAGGGAAGCACTTCATCCGGCAATCCCACGGTTGGAAGGCGCAATTCGATATTGTTCGGCCTGATCGATTGGGCGAGTTGTGACGCATTCGTGATCGGGTACAACGCACGACGTACGATCAAAATATCGATTCCCAGAAGAAGCGCGAAGATTGGAATAGTTATCCAAGCGATGCGGCCCAAGAAATTTGCCACGACATCGTCGACGATGACGTCGGGGTTCTCCAGGTCTTGAGCCACTTGAATGAGAGCGCTGCGGCCCCCTTGATGCAGGGGAAAGTTGACGCCATAGAAAACCGATTGTCCGCGGTGCTGCTGAAAGAACGACGGCGCTGTCAATAACAGATTCGGAGCGAAAAGATCTTGTTTGTCAGGCAGCGAAGAAAATATCTGACGATCATTATCGCCGACAATGGCAAGCGCGTAACCGCCGTAGCCGCGAGAATAAAGCGCCTGCAGGTCGGGGGGCAGATTAAGGGACCAGTTGCCGTCCGACAGCTTAAGATATTGCGCGACTACGGCGGCGTGATCGCGCAAAAGGCGTTCTTCAAAAACATTGGCTGTGGCACCCAGAAGAAAATAGGCTGCATAGGACACGGCGATGACAACCGCTGCCCAGGCCAACAGATGTAGCCAGATGATTCGCGAGAGTATCGACTTGAAGCGCAGCCTCATGGCGGCTTTTCTTGAATCAAATAGCCGACGCCGCGTATGGTATGTATCTCGACATCCGCTTGAGCATCGCTCAATTGTTTCCGCAACCGATGGACATAAACCTCCACGGCGTTCGAGCTCACATCGTCGGAAAGCCCGTAGATTTGATCTTCAATGATCTTCTTAGGAACCACGTGACCACTGCGCCGCAATAGAGCTTCTAGGACCGTTGCTTCGCGCGACGGCATCGAGTGAAGCTTCCCATCGACGGCTATCTCGCGCGCTATCGTGTCGAATGTCAGCCGTCCGAGTCGAAATTCCGCACCCAACAAGGTGCCGGGCCGGCGCAACAGCGCTTCGAGCCGCGCCACCAGTTCTTCGAGCGCGAAAGGCTTGCCGAGATAGTCGTCGGCACCACGCCTCAGGCCCTTCACGCGCTCACCGACCGCGGTGCGAGCCGTCAAGATGAGCACCGGGGTTGGATCGCCTTTTGCTCTCAAAAACTGCAGGATCGAAAAGCCTTCACCATCCGGAAGACCCAGATCAAGGATGATGGCGGAAAATCGCGTCGTCGAAAGCGCCGCCAGCGATTCGGAAACGGTTGCGACGCAATCCACATCGAAGCCCGACGCACCAAGTCCCTTTTTTAGGAGACCAGAGAGAGAATCATTATCTTCGATGAGCAGCAGTCTCATTGCAGAAATCTGCATGACTACTTCGGGCGGATCAAATGAATTGCGGCGTCAGGTGGTTGTAAGGATTCCTGTCTATAGAGAGACGACTCGCGCGTGTTGCAGGAAAGTCCTCCCGCAAAATACGTGCATTCGACCGCAACGAAATGGGACCACATGGCGGAAACCGACACCGAGCGAGCCGCTGGGCACCCACGCGCACCCTCACCGGCTCGGCGCTACCTGGCCATCGGGGTCGTCATCGCCGGGGTGGCGATGCTCGCCTTGGGCTTCAGCGCGAGAGCCCGGTTTTCCCCGCCCGACGCCGTTCAATCTGATCCTCCACCGGTCCTGACCGCTCCCGGCACCGCCTCCTTCGTTCCGACCCCGCAACAATTGTTGAGCCTTGCGATCAAGCCGGTCGAATCCCGGATGTTCCGGACCGAGACGTCGACCGATGGCACCATCGCCTTGGATGACGATCTCACGACACCGGTTTTCTCGCCTTTTTCCGGACGCGTCACAAAAATCTTCGCCAAGCTTGGGGATCGCGTCGAGAAGGGTGCGCCATTGATGATGGTCGAAGCCTCGGAATTCGTCCAAGCGCAGAGCGATCTCATTACCGCCAAGGCGCAATTCAACCTGGCGGAAACCAACGAGAAGCGCCAACACGAACTCTACGAGGCTGAAGGCGCGGCGCTCAAAGACTGGGAACGCAGCCAGGTCGATTTGGCCGCGGCCGAAGCGGCACTGGCGGCGGTGCGTAACCGGCTGCGGATTTTCGGCAAGTCGGACCGGGAAATCGCCGAGCTCGAACAAGCGCCGAAGGTCCCGGCAATGAACCCCGAATCGGTCGTCGCGGCGCCGATATCCGGGACCATCGTCCAGCGCCAGGTCGGCGTTGGGCAGTATATCCAGGCGGGATCGTCCAATGCGGTCTTCTCCATCGGCGATCTGTCGAAGGTCTGGATGATCGCAAATGTGCGCGAAGTCGACGGATCGCTTGTGCATGTGGGCGAAGATGTCGAGGTTCACGTGCTGGCGTTTCCCAATCGCGTATTCAAGGCGAAGGTCTCATACGTCGCGCCGTCGATGGATCCCAATACTCACCGGCTTGCGGTTCGCGCCGATGTCGACAACCGCGACGGGTTTCTCAAACCGCAGATGTTTGCGAATTTCACCATCCTCACTGGCACCGAAATTGCCGCTGCAGCCGTTCCCAAAAGCGCCATCGTCTACGAAGGCGAAACCGCCCGCGTGTGGGTCCTGGCGTCAAGTGGCGCTCTGGCCGCACGACAAATCCAGACCGGGCGAACGGATGGCGATATCGTCGAGGTGATCAGTGGGCTCACGCCCGGCGAGAAAATCGTCGTCAGTGGCGGCTTATTCATCGATAGGGCCGCCACCGGCCAATGACCAACAATCAGACCCGGTGTGCCTGTAATCGGGGTGAGAAAGAAGCTTCAAGGCGATGAATGGCGTTGTTGCATTCGCGTTACGGCAACGTGTGCTGATTGTGGTGATGCTGACGGTGCTATTTGCCGCCGGATTCGCCGCCTTCATCAATCTTAACATCGAAGCCTATCCGGACCCGGTGCCCCCGTTGGTCGATGTGATTACGAACAGCCCTGGGCAATCGGCCGAGGATATCGAGCGTTACATCACCATTCCCGTCGAGATTCAGATGGCCGGCATTCCCAATGTTACTGCCATCCGCACGATCTCCTTATTCGGGCTTTCGGATTTGAACATCCAGTTCACCTATGATTTCACCTATGATGAGGCGGAGCAGTGGGTGATCAACCGGCTATCCCAGCTGCCTACGCTCAACAACGGCGCACAACCGGCAATATCCAAGGAAAGCCCGATCGGCGAAGTCTACCGCTATCGCGTGGTCGGACCGCCGGGCTATTCGGTCACCGACCTTAAAACCATCGAGGATTGGATACTGGACCGCCGCTTCAAGGCGGTACCGGGAGTCGTCGACGTCACGTCATGGGGCGGCAAGACGAAAGCCTATAACGTCAACATCGATGAGAAGAGACTCATCGATTATGGCCTGACCCTGCAGCAGGTTCTGCAGGCCCTGAACAACAGCAATCTCAATGTCGGCGGCCAGACCGTGAACATCGGACCACAATCGGCCGTCGTCCGCGGCCTGGGTCTCATTCATTCGATGGATGACATCCGCAATACCATGTTGATGTCGACAAACGGCACACCGGTGCTTTTGAACGATGTAGCAACAGTCGAAGTCGGTTACCTGCCGCGCCTTGGCATCGCCGGCCTCGACCAGGACAACGACATCGTCGAGGGCATCGTGCTGATGCGCCGTGGCGCACAGAGCAAGCCCACGATTGCAGCGATCGAGGCGGAAGTTGACAAGATCAATGAGACAGGAATCCTTCCCCCCGGCGTGCGGATAGAAAAGATTTACGATCGCACCGATTTGATCAACGTCACCACGAGCACGGTCCTCCACAACATGCTCATGGGCATTATTCTTATTTTTCTTGTCCAATGGTTGTTTCTTGGAGATTTGCGTAGCGCGATCATCGTCGCCACCACGATTCCCTTCGCGCTGTTCTTTGCCATCATCATGATGACCGTAAGAGGCGAATCGGCAAACTTGCTCTCGGTCGGCGCGATCGATTTCGGCCTTATTGTCGATGCCACCGTGATCATGATGGAAAATATCTTCCGCCACCTCAGCGGACGAGGAAAGACAACGGTGGCGGGAGGTCAGCAGGAACCCGCGGTCGGATTGTTGCAAAAATTTGCTGCCATCGCCAATGCCGCCACACAGGTAAACCGCGCCATCTTCTTTTCCGCGGCTATCATCATCGCCGGTTTCGTGCCTCTGTTCACCATGAGCGGCGTCGAAGGACATATCTTCGGCCCCATGGCGAGAACCTACGGTTACGCCATCGCCGGCGGTCTTATCGCGACGTTCACTGTGTCACCAGCGTTGGCAAGTTTTCTCCTTCCGGAAAAGGTCAGCGAAGTCGAAACCATGATCGTTCGGGCTTTGAGGCACATCTACCAGCCCCTCATCGATTTCGCGCTTCGTAACAGAACGCTCACGCTTGGCTGCGCCGCGATGTTGCTGTTTCTGGCGTCGGCGGCCTCATTTGGGCTGGGATCGGAATTCCTGCCGCACCTCGAGGAGGGAAATCTCTGGATTCGGGCCACCATGCCCCAATCGATCTCTCTCGAAGAAGGTGACAGTTACGTCAATCGCATGCGGCGGATGATAAAAACCTATCCCGAAGTGGAAACGGTGGTCTCCCAGCATGGCCGCCCGGATGACGGCACCGATGCGACCGGTTTTTTCAATGTGGAATTCTTCGTTCCTCTCAAGCCGTTCGGCGAGTGGCCGGAAGGTGTCGATAAAAGCCGTTTGACGGACCAACTGAAAAGGCGGCTCGAAGCCGAATTTCCCGGCGTCGACTTCAATTTCTCGCAGTACATCGAAGACAATATCGAAGAAACGGCATCGGGGGTGAAAGGCGAAAACTCGGTCAAATTGTACGGCAACGATCTTGAAGTGCTCGAAAAGACCGCAGGCAAGATCAAGGACGTGATGGCGACGGTGCCCGGGATCACCGACCTTGCGATATTCAAGCTGCTGGACCAACCGACCATCGGGATCGACATCGATCGCGCGCGGGCGGCGAGATATGGCTTGAGCCCGGGAGATATTAATTCGACGGTGCAGGCGGCAATTGGCGGTCAAGATGCGGGTCATCTCTATGAGGACGGCAGTGACCGCAATTTCCCGATCAAGGTCCGCTTGGCGCCCGAATATCGTCAGAGCCTGGACGCCATAAGGCGGATAACAATCGGCGCACCCAACCCGAGCGGCAAGGGCATCGTCCAGATTCCCCTCACCGACGTCGCCAATGTCAAACTGACCTCAGGCGCGTCGTTTATCTATCGCGAGGCACAGCAGCGCTATATCCCGATCAAGTTCAGCGTGCGGGGACGCGATCTTGGCGGGGCCGTATTGGAGGCCCAGAACAAAATCGCCCAACAGGTGCAATTGCCCCCAGGGTACAGGCTGGATTGGGTGGGCGAGTTCGGCGAATTCCTGGAAGCGCTGCAACGACTTGCCGTTGTGGTGCCCCTCAGCATCCTGCTGATCGGTGTTCTGCTCTACGTCAATTTCGGTTCGGTGGTCGACGCACTGCTTGCGGCAAGCGTCATTCCTATGACTCTCATCGGCGGCATCTTCGCTTTGTTCGTGACGGGCACAGCCTTCAGCGTTTCCGCGGCGATCGGATTCGTCGCACTGTTCGGAATTGCGGCGATGGATGGGATCATCGTGCTGTCCTATTACAACCGCATGATTGGCGAAGGTTTGGACAAAGCCGGGGCGATTTTGCGGACCTGTCAAACCCAGATGCGCCCGGTGATGATGACCTGCGTCGCGGCGGGGGTGGGCCTGCTTCCGGCGGCTCTCTCGACCGGCATCGGATCGCAAGTGCAGAAACCGCTCGCGCTGGTCGTCGTGGGAGGAATGCTTCTCGCGCCGGCGCTCATCCTCATCGTTCTGCCGGTTCTGATTGCGTTGTTCTCTCGCCGGACCGCGCCGGCGGGGCTTGCGGTTTCCCTCCAACCCCAACCGGCAGAGTGAGGCCTTCACAGATGCACCGCCGAGCAATCTGCGCGACATTGGCGATTCTCATGGGAGGCTGCACGGTCGGACCGGATTTTCATGCACCCGACCCTCCCGCCGTGGCGGCCTTTACCAAGGATCCCTTGCCGGACGAGACGGAAACCGCTTCGGTCGCGGGCGGCCAGGCACAGCGTTTCGTTCAGGGTCGCGACATCCCCGGCGAATGGTGGGAACTCTTTCATTCACAGCCGCTCAACGCGCTGATCGAACAATCGCTGAAGACCAGTCCAAGCCTGCAAGCCGCGCAGGCCGCATTGCGCGTCGCAATGGAAAACATTCGCGCCCAACAGGGATTGGCTTTCCCTCTGCTCACCGTCGGCTTTGGGGCTAGCCGCAACCAAAATGCTGACCAGGTTTCGCCGGCGCTGGCGTCCTCGGTTCGCCTGTACAATCTCTATCAGGGGCAGCTCAATGCATCATGGACCCTTGACGTCTTCGGCGCCAATCGCCGGCAAGTCGAGGCGTTACAAGCTTTGGCCGACGGTCAGCGATACCAGCTTGAAGCAACCTATCTTGCGCTGACCGCCAATGTGGTTGCCGCCGCGGTGCAGGAGGCGTCGCTTCGCGCTCAGATTGCCGCGGCCGAGGAGGTCATCACAGACGAAAGCGACGCGCTCATGATCATGCGGCGGCAGAACGCGTCGGGGCAGATCGCGGGCGCAGATGTGGCCGCGCAGGAGGCGGCATTGGCGCAGGTGCAGCAGGTGGTTCCCCTGCTGCGCAAGCAATTGGCCCAACAGCGCGATTTGCTGACGGCCCTTGCCGGGCGGTTTCCAGCGGAAGAAATCGAGGAAACGTTCGAACTCTCGGCGCTGGAACTGCCTGAAGAGTTACCGGTCAGCCTGCCGTCGCGGCTTATCGAGCAGCGCCCCGACATTCGCATCGCGGAGGAAAACCTCCACGCCGCCAGCGCCCAAATCGGGGTCGCGGTCGCAAACAGGCTTCCCAATCTCACTTTGAGCGCCAACGAAGGTACGGTTGCGACGACGCTGGGCGAATTGTTCCAGCCGGGCAACGCATTTTGGAGTGTCGGGGCGAACCTCGCACAGCCGCTCTTCGATGGCGGCACACTTCTGCACCGAACCCGGGCGGCCGAAGCGGCCTATGACCAAACCGCGTCCGCCTATCGCGTTACGGTCATTGGCGCTTTCCAGAACGTTGCCGACGCGCTTCACGCACTCCAATCAGATGCGGAGGCGCTGAAAGCAGCCGCGGCCAGTGAGGCGGCGGCCGCGCGGAGTCTCAATATCGTCCGCCGGCAGTTGGAATTGGGCCAGATCGCCTATCTTGGCCTGCTCACGGCGCAACAAACCTATCAGCAGGCCTTGATCAATCGCCTACAGGTCCAAGCAAGCCGCTACGTCGACACCGCAACCCTGTTTCAAGCCTTGGGCGGCGGCTGGTGGAACCGTTCCGATGTCCTCATCGGGGAGCAGAGCCGATGATATCCGCGGCACAACAGCACTAAGACGCCCGAGCCGTCGTCGAGGCCGTGGGGAATACCACTTTGATCGCGGCTTGCGCGCATTCGTCATCCTGGCTGCCCATGGCTCCGCCGGCGCCGATCGCGCCCACCATCTCGTTGCCGATGAAGATGGGGAACCCACCTGGCTGAGCAAAATCGCCCATCCATTCGGGAGCACGGTTGACCTGCTTGTTCACACGGTCCCAAAGCTCGATCGTGGGACGCCGCCAATGCGCCGCGGTCGTGGCTTTCAATTCGGCGGTCTTGAGCGTCGTTCCGGAAGCGCCCTCCGTTCCCTGGAACGATAAAAGCGTTCCATCCGGATCGACCACCGAAATGCCAAGCGCCGTGTATTTCTTCTGACCGGCATAGGCGATGCACGCATCGACGAGCGCGCGCGCCGCGGTGGGAGTAATGACCTTGTGGGTTACGAGCAGCGGCTGCGGGCTCGCCGGTGGCGATGTCTTGCCGTCGCCGAATACGGACTTTATGGCGTTCGGCGCGCAATCCTCATCCTTGCCCCCCGATAGGCCCGCGGACCCTGCGCCGATGGCGCCAACAACTTCGCCCTGGATGACGATGGGAAAGCCACCGGGAATCGGGAAATAGCCCATCCATTCGGGGGCGCGATTGACCTGCTTGTTCACCCGTTCGTAAAGCTCAGCCGTGGAGCGGCGAAACTTGGCGGCGGTCTTCGCCTTGAGTTGCGCGGTCACGCCCGTGTGCGCCATGGGCCCATCCGTCGCTTGATAGGAAACAATGTAGCCGGCGGAATCCACGACCGCCAACGCGATCGGGAAATGCTCGCGCGCAGCCTGCGCCAGGCATGCCTCGATGATCTTTCGCGCGGCAAAGGGGGTGATGTCCCTCTTGTCGGACAATAGAGGTTGGGCCGTTGCGCTCGTGGCGGTCAGAACGGCCATGCAGGCGAAAAACAAATTGGCGAGCGGGCGATTCAGCATCGGCGTTTTCCTCATCCGGGTTGGCGCATCATAGCGCTACCACGGCCAAACGACAGGGGTGAGGCGCCGGCTTTGTGAAAAGCCTTCACAGCTGGGCCAAAAGAAGCAAACACTCTCAGAAATCGGGCTTGTCCGCCGTCGGGACGAAGGCGTCGTTTTTCCCGGCGAAGAAATCGAACGGATTTTCGGCGCAGACATTTTCCTCCCAGGCCATGGCCGGGCGCTCATAGGTGATTCCTCCGGACCACGGCATGGTAAAGACGCCCTCATCCTCCACCGTAAAAATCACTTGCAGGCGCTTACCCCGGTAAGTGAGATCGGACGCGGTATCGGGAACGCGCGCATTCTGCGTGAGATTGCGTGCCACTGCTGCCTGGGCTTCTTCGTAATCCACCATCCGGTAGCGCTCTACGATGTGCAGCGCCGGGCTGAAAGGGGTGCCGTACATATCGACCATGGCAAACGGCCGGTCGGACTTCACCCCGACCGTATCGATCACCAGCGTGTCGCCTTCGTAATGCCCCACCGAATCCCCGTACCAAGACGGCACCACGCGCGCCGGATGAGACTCGTTCATGCGCACGAGCCGGAATTCATGATTGCGCAAATAGATGAAAACGATCTGGGTCGGCAGTTGCAGCATTTCCATGCCGGGCTGGAAAAAAATGTAGGGCACACCAGAGGGCCAGCACCGGTTGCTCGGCGTCGGATAGGTCAAGCGCGACTGCGAGATTTCCCCAAGCCGCTTCACGGTTGCCGCCGCGTCGGGCTTCAGGATGGGATTGGTGTAATCGCCGACAAATTGTTGGTTGTTTCCTGCCCCGTTCGCGCGGCGCGACCTGTTGTAGACGGGCCCCGGCCCCGATGGCGGCGGCTCGATGCCAGGAAAATAAGGATGGACCCACATGCCGGAAAAATCAGGGATGGATGCGGCGCCCTGCGTATTGCCCGTTACAGGCACCGCCAGGGCGACCGACAATGCCAGCAAGAAGAGGAAACCCCGAGGCTTTGGGTTCATGATCGCCTCTCGCTATTTTCCGCCCGCCCTGGCTTCATAGATGCTCATGCCTGCATCGGCAAGGCGAACGAGCGCCCTTTGGATCATGAACTTTGTCAGTGCTCGGCCAATTCGTCATGGGCGATCTGTTCGAGTTTGCCTATGACGGCGGGGTCGAGAGACAGATCACCAATCGATTTTTCGCGAGTCCCGACGCTCAGGGGATCGCGGCCTGTCACGCGTCCGAACACCAGAAGCGCCTCCAGATAATATCCGTACGTGCTGGCGTGATAATTGTCGGTGGCCCAGAGGTCGATCTTGCCGGCCGAAATGCCGTCATAAGGGTTGGTATCGGCAAGGCCGCTGTCCATTGCGCGGTTCCATGCGAGACCAACCGGAACGACTCCGGCGATCCCCGGCGTCTTCTGCGCGGCAAGCC